>NZ_JBFUHN010000024.1:0-80992 GCF_056402375.1 Variovorax sp. P4_B10
GCCGCCACCATCTGGCCGCGGCCGAAGTTGCTGCCGCCGCGCATTTCGCCCGACTGCTGCAGCGCGCGTTCGCGCGTCATGGCGTTCATGCCGGCCGCGCCGCGCTCGACCACGATGAAGCAGTTCGACTGCTGTACCAGCAAACGCAACAGATTGGCAGTAGGCGGCAGGCGGTATTCGCCGGTCAGGATGGTGTACCAACCCGAGTTGACGTTCTCGATCAGCGAAACCGTGCCGAGCGGCGATTCGCAGCGCTCGAGCTGGCCGCTCGCGTTGTCGGTCGACGAGCCTGCGGCGCTGCCGGTGGCCATGGTCTTGGCCGACGAGCTGCCCATCTGCATGTCGGTGGCGGCACAGCCGGTGAGGAGAAGGGCGCCGACGGCGATGGCCGCGAGCGGGAATTTGGCGAACGTCATGACGTGGACTCCCTCTGTTTCAGATCTGGGGTTGGAAAACCAGCGGTCGAGGATACGCGTAAAAGATTGCAAGAATCAATCAAACGAATACCCGATCCCGAGTTCACAAACTAGGCCATTCGGCGGATGCGTTCGATCAATCCGTTGAGCGCTTCGATGGAGCCGAAGTGAATCGCCAGCTCGCCGCTTTCGCCGCGCTTTGTGCGCTTCTTGATGCGCACCTCGACCTCGGCGGTGAGCAGGTCGGCCAGCTCTTCTTCGACGCGCTGCAGGTCGCGCGACTTTTCGCCGGCATTGCCGCGGCGCGACGGGGTGAGGGTGAACTCGGCGGCCAGCTTCTTGACCAGCGCCTCGGCCTCGCGCACCGACATCTTCCTGGCGGCGATCTGGTTGGCCGCCGTGATCTGGGTGCCGCGGTCGAGCGAGAGCAGCGCCCGGGCATGGCCCATGTCGATGTCGCCGGCCATCAGCATCAGCTGTGCCGGCTCGGCCAGGTTCAGCAGGCGCAACAGGTTGCTGGCGGCGCTGCGCGAGCGGCCCACGGCCTGCGCCGCCATTTCGTGAGTGAGCCCAAACTCTGAAACCAGGCGTTGCAGGCCTTGAGCCTCTTCGAGCGGATTGAGGTCTTCGCGCTGGATGTTCTCGATCAGCGACATGGCCGCCGCGGCCTCGTTGGGCACATCGCGCACCAGCACCGGCACGCTGTCGAGGCCCGCGAGCCTGGCGGCGCGGAAGCGGCGTTCGCCCGCGATGATTTCGTATTCGGCGTTCTTGGTGACGGCCGATTCAATGTCGAGCCGACGCACCAGGATCGGCTGCATGATGCCCTGCACCTTGATGCTTTCGGCCAGCTCGTAGAGCGCGCCCTCGTCCATGCGGGTGCGCGGCTGGTAGACGCCGGCAACCATCTGGTCGAGCATCAGCGTGGTGGGGTTCGGCGGCACGCCGCCCTCTTCCGTTCCCCCTGCGCCGTTGTTGTCGGAGGCGGGTGCGGCCGTCGGGCCGAGCAGCGCCTCGAGTCCGCGGCCGAGGCCCTTGGGTTTCTTGGTCGCCATCAGTTCTTGTCTTTCGAAATGTCGTTCAGGAGTTGCCGGGCTTCGGGCCAGTCGCCCAGGCCGGATTCGGCGTTCAGGTGTCCGCCCGCGCCGGCATCGACGAAGCGCGTGCCCCAATCCTTGGCCAACTGGCGCGAGCGCGAGGCTTCGCAGTAAGGGTCGTCGTTGGCGGCGATCAGCACCGCCGGGAACGGCAGCGGCCGACGCACGATCGGTGCCCAGCCGGGAATCAGCTGGCGCAGGTCGTCGCGCTCCAGGTCACCGGGCGCCACCAGCAGCGCGCCGCGCACCTTGTGGGTGTTGCGCGAATGCGCGGCCCAGGCGGCGACGAGGATGCAGCCGAGACTGTGTGCCGCAAAGACCACCGGGTCGGGCGCGGCCAGCACTTCTTCTTCAAGCCGGGCCGACCAGTCCCCGCGCAACGGCCGCATCCATTCATGCTGCTCGACGCGGTGGTCGCTATAGACCGACTCCCAGCGGGTTTGCCAATGGCCGGGGCCGCTGTTCTGCCAACCCGGCAGCAGCAGGATGCGGGGAACTGTCATTTGCTGTGAACTTGATGGCCTCTTGCCCCTTCGAGGCAAGCGTCAGAGGCTTTTTTCAGGGGTGGCGTCGGGCGCGGGCGCCAGCACATCCTCGGGGATGGTCAGATCGGGTGCGATGCGCTCGACCGGCGCAATAGGAGGCGCTACCGCGCCGGAGGCGAAGGCACTCGCAGGCGGCAGCTTTTCAACCAACTCCTGCGCAAAGGCGATGAAGGCCTGGCTGCCGCGGGCGGCCGGATCGAACACCACGCCCGGCAGGCCATAGCTCGGCGCTTCGGCCAGACGCACATTGCGCGGGATCACGGTGTCGAACACCTTGTCGCCGAAGTGGGACTTGAGCTGCTCGCTCACCTGCTGCTGCAGCGTGATGCGCGGATCGAACATCACGCGCAGCAGGCCGATGATCTGCAGGTTCTTGTTGAGGTTGGCGTGCACCTGCTTGATGGTGTTGACCAGGTCGGTCAGCCCTTCGAGCGCGAAGTATTCGCACTGCATCGGCACGATCACACCGTGGGCGGCGCACAGGCCGTTGAGCGTGAGCAGGCTCAGGCTCGGCGGACAGTCGATCAGCACGAAGTCGTACTCGGCGCCAACGGCGGCCAGCGCGGTGCGCAGGCGTTTTTCGCGGCGGTCGAGCGCCACCATTTCCACTTCGGCACCGGCCAGTTCGCGGTTGGCACCGAGCACGTCGTAGCCGCAACCGCCCTCCACCAGCTTGTCGGCCTTCACGCGCGCCTCGGCCACGGAGGCCGATTCGAGCAGCACGTCGTACACCGTCAGCTCCAGCTGGCGCTTGTCGATGCCCGAACCCATGGTCGCATTGCCCTGGGGATCGAGGTCGATCATCAGCACCCGCTGGCCCACCTTGGCCAGGCCGGCCGCGAGATTGACGGTGGTGGTGGTCTTGCCGACGCCGCCCTTTTGGTTGGCAACACAGAAAATCTTGGCCATGTCTGTCAGTACCGGGAGATCAGCGCGAGATCGCGAGCTTGACGCCGAAGGCGATCAGGAAAACACCGGCCAGCTTCTCGAGCGTGCCCGAAATGCGGCGGTTGGCGCGGATGCGTTCGGCCAAGAAGTGCGTGAGCAGCGTCGAGGTCAGCCCGTACAGAAAGGTCAGTGCGGCGATCGTGACGGCCATAGCACCGAACGTGATCAGTCCCTGATGGCGGGCTGGGTCGACGAACAGCGGGAAAAAAGCCATGTAGAACACGATGGCCTTGGGATTCAGCAAGGTGATCGTGAATGCCTGACGGAAAAAGTGGCCCGGCTTGATGTTGAGGATCGGCGCTGAACCGGGCTTGGCCAGCAGCATCTTGATGCCGAGCCATGCCAGATAGGCAGCACCCAGCCACTGCACCGCCTTGAATGCCGCGGGATACGCAGCCAGCACAGCCGACACACCAGCCACCGCTGCCCACAGCAAGCACTGATCGCCAACGATCACGCCTGTGGTCGCTGCCAGTCCACCGCGAACTCCGCCTTTGCTGGTCGAGGTGATCAGCGCGAGATTGCCCGGGCCGGGAATCAGGAGGAACAGGATGATGGCGGCGACAAATGCGCCGTAGTCAGCGATGCCAAACATGGAATTTGCCTCGAAGAAGAGAGCCAAGGGGAGGCGTCGAGTCTAAGCGAGGCCGGCGCGCGGAGGGCCGTTCGGGCACCGGCTTTTGCCGGCGCCGCCGCATCTTTTACGGAATCAGACCGTCTCTTTGCGCGCCCAGACGATACAGCGCTCGGCATCGAGACCTGGAACGGTCAGTTGTTCCACGTGAAACACCGCCACTTCAGTGGGCAGAACTGCGAGTTCCTCGTTGGGCGTTTTGCCCTTCATGGCGAGCCACACACCATCCGCCGCCAGCAGGTGCTTCGAGCCGTTGAAAAAATCCGGCAGTGAAGCGAAGGCGCGCGAGCTGATGACGTTGTAGCTGCCCTCCAGTAATTCGACCCGTGCATGCAGTCCACGGAGGTTCGGTAACTCCAGCTCGGCAGCCACTTGCTGGACAAAGGCTGCCTTCTTGGCAACCGCATCCAGGCAACTCACGTCGATGTCTGGGCGCATGATCGCGATGATCACGCCCGGCAGTCCAGCGCCGGAACCCACGTCGAGCAGCCTCCCCTTCCCCGGGCACTGGCGGTGCAGCGGCGGGATAACGGCCAAGCTGTCGAGCAGATGGTGCGTCATCACACCGGCCGGATCGCGCACCGCCGTGAGGTTGTAGACCTTGTTCCACTTGAGCATCAGCGTGCCGTAGGCCAGCAACTGCTCGCCCTGCCGGTCGGTCAGGCTTACGCC
The DNA here is from genome assembly GCF_056402375.1 of Variovorax sp. P4_B10. Taxonomy (NCBI): domain Bacteria; kingdom Pseudomonadati; phylum Pseudomonadota; class Betaproteobacteria; order Burkholderiales; family Comamonadaceae; genus Variovorax; species Variovorax sp. P4_B10. The sequence continues at coordinate 4,313 of NZ_JBFUHN010000024.1, forward strand.
GAGCTCGGCTGCGCCCTGGCGCAACGTGTCGATGGGCGCGCTCATTGCGCCGGCTGCGGCTCGGTGGCTGCTTCCGTGGCGTCGTCGCGGATGAAGGCTTTGTGTCCACCCTTGCGCAGATGGATCATCAAAAGCGAGATGGCGGCGGGCGTCACACCCGAGATACGCGAAGCCAAGCCCAGGGTTTCGGGTCGATGCTTGTCCAGCTTCTGGCGCACTTCAAAGCTCAGCGCCTTGACCTGTCCGTAGTCGAAATCGGCAGGAAGGCGCAGGTTCTCGAAATGAGCGGCACGCTCCACTTCGTCATGCTGGCGCTCGATGTAGCCCGAATACTTGGCCGAGATCTCGATCTGTTCGATCTCGGTTTCGGTCAGCGTCGACTCGGCACCGTACTTGCCGCCGTCCAGCGACATCAGCGTTTTGTAGTTCACATCGGGCCGGCGCAGCAGGTCGGCCAGGTTGTATTCGTGTTCGATGGCTTTGCCCAGTACCCGCTCCGACTCGGCCGCCGGCAGGTTGCGCGGGTTCACCCAGATCGACTTCAAGCGCTCTGTTTCACGTGAAACAGCATCGCGCTTGCGGCTGAACGCATCCCAGCGTGCATCGTCCACCAGGCCCAGCTTGCGCCCGGCCTCGGTCAGACGCATGTCGGCGTTGTCCTCGCGCAGCTGCAGCCGGAACTCGGCGCGGCTGGTGAACATGCGGTACGGCTCGGTGACGCCCTTGGTGATCAGGTCATCGACCAGCACGCCCAGATAAGCTTCGTCGCGACGCGGCAGCCAGGCTTCTTCACCCCGGCATTGGAGCGCAGCGTTGATGCCGGCGAACAAACCCTGGGCCGCCGCTTCTTCGTAGCCGGTGGTGCCGTTGATCTGCCCGGCAAAAAACAGGCCCTTGACCGAGCGGGTCTCGAAGCTGCTCTTGAGTTCGCGCGGGTCGAAGTAGTCGTACTCGATCGCGTAGCCCGGCCGCAGGATGTGGGCGTTCTCCAGCCCGGGCATCGAGCGTACCAATTGGTACTGGATGTCGAACGGCAGGCTGGTCGAGATTCCATTGGGGTAGTACTCGTTGGTCGTCAGGCCTTCGGGCTCGAGAAAGACCTGGTGGCTTTCCTTGTCGGCAAAGCGGTTGATCTTGTCTTCGACGCTCGGGCAGTAGCGCGGGCCCACGCCGTCGATCTTGCCGGTGAACATCGGGCTGCGGTCGAAGCCGGAGCGGATGATGTCGTGGGTGCGCGCGTTGGTGTGCGTGATCCAGCAGGGCATTTGCTGCGGATGCATGTCGGCCCGGCCCATGAAGCTGAACACCGGCATCGGCCCTGCCCCACCGGGCATGCCGTCGCCGGGCTGCTCGGTGCACTTCGAGAAATCGATGCTGCGGCCGTCGAGCCGCGGCGGCGTGCCGGTCTTCAGCCGGCCTTGCGGCAGCTTCAGTTCCTTGAGGCGCGCCGACAGGCTGATGGCCGGTGGGTCACCCGCACGTCCGGCCTGGTAGTTGTCGAGGCCGACGTGGATGCGGCCGTCAAGGAAAGTGCCCGCGGTCAGCACCACGGTGCGCGCGCGGAAAGCGATGCCCACCTGCGTGACGGCACCGACCACGCGATCGCCCTCCACCATCAGGTCATCGACCGCTTGCTGGAACAGGCTCAGGTTCGGCTGGTTTTCCAGGCGATGGCGGATCGCGGCCTTGTAGAGCACACGGTCGGCCTGCGCGCGGGTGGCGCGTACGGCCGGACCCTTGCTCGAATTGAGAATGCGGAACTGGATGCCGGCTTCATCGGTGGCAATCGCCATCGCGCCGCCAAGCGCATCGACCTCTTTCACGAGGTGGCCCTTGCCGATGCCGCCGATCGATGGGTTGCAGCTCATCTGCCCCAGCGTCTCGATGTTGTGGGAGAGCAGCAGCGTCTTGGCGCCCATGCGCGCGGCGGCGAGCGCGGCTTCGGTGCCGGCATGGCCACCACCGACGACGATCACATCGAATTCTTCGGGGTACAGCATTTTTGAGAGAGGGGCGCACTACGGGACGCGTGCGCTGCGCAAAGGGGGCACCGATTTTAATCGGCGATGCCCCTCTGCGCTTGTTGTGTGGACAAGCTAGTGGGCAATGCCAAACTGCTCGTTCTTGCCCGTCGTCATTGGATAGTTTGCTATGCTTTTAATAGCAATACACCATGGTCAACCGGCCGCTTCCGCCTGTTGCCTCACCGGCACGGGCTTTTCGACGCCCATCCATCGACCCCGATGGTCGCCATGCACGAGCGGCCGCGGGACAAAAACGCGATGCCCTCAAACCCGCTAGCATCCGCCTCGGTCCCTTAGATCAATTCCCGCTATCCATTGGAGTCATTTCGCATGAAGCTGTATTACTCGCCCGGCGCCTGCTCGCTCTCTCCTCACATCGCGCTGCACGAAGCCGGCCTCGCCTTCGAGCCCGTGATGGCCAGCACCAAGAGCCACAAGCTGCAAGACGGCACCGACTACTACGGCATCAACCCGCTGGGTTATGTGCCCATGCTCGAGCTCGATGACGGCACCCGTCTGCGCGAAGGCCCGGCCATCGTGCAATACATCGCCGACCTCGCCCCCACCAAGAATCTCGCACCCGCCGCCGGCACGCTGCAGCGCTATCGCCTGCAGGAGTGGCTGACCTTCATCGGCACCGAGATGCACAAGGGCTTCAGCCCGCTGTTCAACCCGGGCATGCCCGAAGAAGCCAAGACCATCTTCAAGGACAAGCTCAAGTCGCGTTTCGAATGGCTCAACGGCCAGCTCGCCGACAAGCAGTACCTGATGGGCGAGCACTTCAGCGTGGCCGACGGCTACCTGTTCACCGTGACCAACTGGACCAAGCCGACCGGCGTCGACATCTCTGACTTCGCCAACCTCCAGGCCTGGCACGCACGCGTCGGCGCCCGTCCGGCCGTGCAGGACGCAATGAAGGCCGAAGGCCTGCTGAAGTAAACCGAAGCACGCAGAAGCAGCGAGGCAACGAAGCAGTTCAGGCTCTCTCAGGGAAAACCCGGGCCGCTTCAGCCACAAGCCGCATGATGCGGCTTTTTTTTCGGGTCACGCTACGGGCAGAACTCCAGAAGACCGAAGGAACCCTGCGTCATGGCCGAAACCCCTCCCCCCGCCGAACTGCGCGAAGAGATGCGCGGACCCGTCATGTGGCTCACCATCGACCGCGAGGAGCGCCGCAATGCGATCAACGGCGCCGTGCTCGCCGGCCTGGGCGAGGCCCTGCACCGCGCCAACGACGACCATGCCGTGCACGCCGTGGTCATCACCGGTGCCGGCACGCGCGCCTTCTGCGCGGGCGCCGACCTGCAAAGCGGCACCTCCTTCAAGTTCGACTACGCCGAGCCCTACCAGGGCTTCGCCAACCTGTTCCGCCAGGCCCGCCAGTCGACCGTGCCGCTGATCGCGCGCGTCAACGGCGCCTGCATGGCGGGCGGCATGGGGATCATGGCGATGTGCGACATGGCCGTGGCCAGCAGCAGCGCTGTGTTCGGCCTGCCCGAGGTCAAGGTCGGCCTCTTTCCCGCGCAGGTGCTCAGCGTGCTCGGCGGGCTGCTGCCACGCCGCATGCTGGCCGAGATGTGCATCACCGGCGAGCCCATCACCGCTGCGCAGGCGCTGGAACACGGGCTGGTCAATCGTGTGAATGACGACGTCGACGAAGGCGTCGACTGGTTGCTCGGCCGCATGCTCGACAAGTCGCCCGCCGCCATCCGCCGCGGCCTCTACACGATGAAGAAGATCGAGGCGATGGCCTTCGAGGAATCAATGGCGTTCACCGAAAGCCAGATCGGCCTCTTCGCACTCACCGAAGACGCGGCGGAAGGCCAACTCGCCTTCCGCGAGAAGCGCAAGCCGCAATGGAGCGGCCGATGAACAGCAGCAACGACAGCAAGGAACGCGTCGTCCGCATCGGCGGCGCCTCGGGCTTCTGGGGCGACAGCAGCGTGGGCGCGCCGCAGCTCGTGGCCAGCGGGCAGATCGACTACCTCGTGTTCGACTACCTCGCCGAACTCACCATGTCGATCCTCGCGGGCGCACGGCTCAAGAAGCCGGAGCTCGGTTACGCGACCGACTTCGTTTCCGTCGCGATGAAGGCGGTGCTCGCGGATGTCGTGAAACAGGGCATCCGCGTGGTGAGCAACGCGGGCGGCGTCAATCCACAGGGTTGCGCCGACGCATTGGCCGCGCTCGCCGCGGAGCAGGGCATCGCACTGAAGATCGCAGTGGTGAGCGGCGACGACGCGTCCCCGCTGCTGCCGCAACTGCGCCAGGCCCGACCGCCCGTGCGCGAACTGCAAAGCGGCGCCGCCCTGCCCGAACGCGTGCTCACCGCCAATGCCTACCTCGGCGCCCAGCCCATCCGGGCCGCGCTCGACGCAGGCGCACAGGTCGTCATCACCGGCCGCTGCGTCGACTCGGCCGTCACGCTCGGCGTGCTGATGCACGAATTCGAATGGCAGCCCGGCGACCACGACCTGCTGGCGGCCGGCAGCCTCGCGGGCCACATCATCGAATGCGGCTGCCAGGCCACCGGCGGCCTGCACACCGACTGGGACACCGTGCCCGACTGGCCCCGCATCGGCTATCCCATCGTCGAATGCAGCGCCGACGGCAGCTTCGTCGTCACCAAGCCCGCGGACACCGGCGGCAAGCTCACGCCCGCGGTGGTGGGCGAGCAGATGCTCTACGAGATCGGCGACCCCGCGGCCTACCTGCTGCCCGACGTGGTGGCCGACTTCACGCAGGTGCGCATCGCGCAACAGGCCGGCGAGCACCGCGTGCGGGTGCACGGCGCGCGCGGCCGTGCCCCGACCACGAGCTACAAGGTCTGCGCCACCTACGTCGACGGCTTCAAGACCGCAGCGCAACTCACCATCGTCGGCTTCGATGCGGCCGCGAAAGCACGGCGCACGGGCGAGGCGATCCTCGCGCGCACCGGCACGCTGTTCACGCAGCACGGCTTCGGCCCCTACAGCGGCACGCAGCTCGAGGTGCTGGGCGCGGAGTCCTGCTACGGCCCGCATGCGCAGGCCCTGCAGTCGCGCGAGGTGGTGCTGCGGCTCGCGGTGACGCATCCGCGCAAGGAGGCGCTGGAGCTGTTCGCACGCGAAGTCGCGCCCGCCGGCACTTCGTGGTCGCCCGGCACCACGGGTGCGGGCGGCGGCCGGGCCTCGGTGTCGCCGTCGATCCGGCAGTACGCGTTCCTGCTCGACAAGTCGCAGGTCGAGGCGCGCGTGACCATCGACGGGAAGCCCATCGAGGTGCCGCGCACCGATGTCCCTGCGGCCGCCGACACGCCCCCGCCGCGACCCGCCAATACCGCGAAGCCGGAATCGGCACCCGAGGCCCCCGACACCGTCGAAGTGCCCCTCATCCGCCTCGCCTGGGCCCGCAGCGGCGACAAGGGAGACACCTCGAACATCGGCGTCATCGCGCGCCATCCTGCGCTGCTGCCGCTGTTGCGCGAGCAGCTCACCGAAGCCCGCGTGGCCGACTGGCTCTCGCACCTCGTGAAGGGCCGCGTCACGCGCTACGAGGTGCCCGGCATCGACGCCTTCAACTTCGTCTGCGAACAGGCCCTGGGCGGCGGCGGCATGGCGTCGCTGCGCAACGATCCATTGGGCAAGGGCATGGGACAGATCCTGCTTGCAGTGCCCGTGCGCGTGAGCCCTGCGCTGCTGGCCCTGCTGGCCTGACAAACAGCCTCATAGCACCAATCGGGACAACCGTGCGACAGCAAGGTTGAGGTCGGACGCTTAGCCTTGCGCTTCTCCTCAACTCTGCCCTCTTCCGCGATGTCCACCCTTTTCGACCCCGTACAGGCCGGCGACCTGAAGCTCGCCAACCGCATCGTGATGGCGCCGCTCACCCGCAACCGCTCGCCCAATGCGGTCCCGCCCGACATCGCCGCCACCTACTACAGCCAGCGCGCCACGGCCGGCCTGCTGATCACAGAAGCCACCGCCATCAGCCACCAGGGCCAGGGCTATGCCGACGTGCCCGGCCTCTACGGCACCGAGCAGCTCGACGCATGGAAGCGCGTGACCGACGCCGTGCACGCCAAGGACGGCAAGATCGTCGTGCAGCTGTGGCACGTCGGCCGCGTCTCGCACACCGAACTGCAACCCGATGGCGGTAAGCCCGTCGCCCCTTCGGCCATCACCGCCAAGACCAAGACCGTGCTCATCAAGGACGGCGTGCCGACCTTCGTCGAAACCTCCGAACCCCGCGCGCTCGACGCCGGCGAACTGCCCGGCATCGTCCACGCCTTTGCAGTGGCCGCGCGCAGCGCAGTGGAAACCGCCGGCTTCGACGGCGTGGAACTGCACGGCGCCAACGGCTACCTGCTCGACCAGTTCCTGAAAGACGGCAGCAACAAGCGCACCGACGACTACGGCGGCAGCATCGAGAACCGCGCCCGCCTGCTGCTGGAGTCCACCCGCGCCGTGGTCGACGCGGTCGGCGGCGGCAAGACCGGCATCCGCCTGTCGCCCGTCACGCCCGCCAACGACGCGCACGACAGCAACCCGCAGCCGCTCTTCACCTACGTGGTGAAGCAGCTCGCCACGCTCGGCCTGGCCTACATCCACATCATCGAAGGCGCCACCGGCGGCCCGCGCGAGATCGAGGACCGGCCCTTCGACTACGAAGCCCTCAAGGCGGCCTACCGCGAAGCCGGCGGCAAGGGTGCATGGATGGTCAACAACGGCTACGACCGTCCACTGGCCGACGAAGCCGTCAAGGAAGGCGACGACCTCGTGGCCTTCGGCAAGCCCTTCATCTCCAACCCCGACCTGGTGCGCCGCCTGCGCGAGAACTCAACGCTCAACGAGCTCGACAAAGCCACCATGTACGGCGGCGGCGCGAAGGGCTACACGGACTATCCGGCACTGGCCTGAGCCTCGGGCCATGGCAAGATGTGGCGGACACTTTTCGTTCGCCCACAGGAGAGAAACGCCATGGCCCGCATCGAGCAACGACTGGCCGCACTCGGCCTCGTTCTTCCCCCCACGGTGACGCCGCCGCCCGGTGTCGTGCTGCCTTTCCGGTTCGTGCGCGTCATCGGCCGCCGTGCACTGATCTCGGGCCACGGGCCGCTCAATGCCGACGGCACCATTGCCGCGCCGCTCGGCAAGCTGGGCCGCGAAGTGACTGTCGAACAAGGCCATGCAGCGGCCCGCCTCACGGCGCTGGCAATGCTCGGCAGCCTGCAGCGCGCACTCGGTGACCTCGACCGCATCACGGCCTGGACGCGCGTGTTCGGCATGGTCGCGTCGGCGCCCGGCTTCGACAAGCAGCCCACGGTCATCAACGGTTTCTCGGACCTCATCCTCGAACTCTTCGGCCCCGACGTCGGCGCGCATGCACGCAGCGCCGTGGGCATGGCAGAACTGCCGTTCAACATCCCGGTGGAGATCGAGGGCGAGGTGGAGTTCGACGCGTGAGCCACCACGCGGCATGGACCCTCAGGCGGGCCGACGCGAACGATGCGGCGTCCATCGCCGCATGCGCCGCCGAGGCCTTTCGCCACTACATTCCGCGCCTCGGCCTCACGCCGATTCCGATGACCAAGGACTATGGCGCGGCCATCGCGAACGCACAGGTCTGGGTCGCCACGCAGCAGGACGAGACTGTCGCCGCGCTGGTGCTCGACGTCACCGACGAAGGCTTCCTGCTCGACGTGATCGCGGTGCTGCCGCAGCACCAGGGCACCGGCGTCGGCCGCGCCCTGCTCGAGTTGGCCGAGCACGAGGCACTGCGCCAGGGCCACGATTCGATCTACCTCTTCACCAACGAGAAGATGACCGAGAACCGCGCGCTCTACGAACGCATCGGCTACGTCGAATACAAGCGCCTCGCCTTCGCCGAACGCACCCGCGTCTTCCTGCGCAAGCCTTTGAGATAACCACGATGCAACTGGCCCGCATTCACCACGTCGCCATCATCTGCGCCGACTACGCACGTTCGAAGCGCTTCTACACCGAGGTGCTGGGCCTGCACGTGATTGCCGAGAACTACCGTGCCGCGCGCGACTCGTACAAGCTCGACCTGGCACTGCCGGACGGTTCGCAGATCGAGCTGTTCTCGTTTCCCGAGGCACCTGCACGCCCCACACGGCCCGAGGCGCAAGGCTTGCGACACCTGTCCTTCGAAGTGCACGACGTGCAGGCCGCAGCCGATGAACTCGCAGCGCAAAGCATCGCGGTCGAGCCGTTGCGCATCGACGAATACACGGGCCGTCGCTTCACTTTCTTCGCCGACCCCGATGGTCTTCCGCTCGAACTCTACGAAGCCGAGCCGGCCGAAAATCTCGACGCATTGCTGCTGAAACTCGAAGGCGCATTGCATCTGCGCGAGGTGCGAGCGAATGCCGCGCAGCTCGAAGAACTGCTCGACGAAGATTTCCGTGAGCTCGGCGTCTCAGGCACCGAATGGACCCGGCCGGCAATCATCGAAGCGCTGCGCGACGAGGTTTTCTCGGAGCGAACGATCTCGGACTTCCGTGTACAACGCATGGCGCCCGGCGTCGCGCAGGTCACCTACCGCGCGCACCGCGCCGCAACACCGGAGCGGCCTGAAGCCGATTCGCTTCGCAGTTCACTGTGGCGACTGCGGCGCGGCAAGTGGCGCATGGCGTTCCACCAGGGCACACTGCTGTAGATGCGAATCTAGGCGATCTCGCCGAACGCCACACTCACACGCAGCCCCGTGGGCTCGGCCGCTTCGAGCCGCAGCTCCGCCCCCAGCAGCTCGGCATAGCGCGCCACGATCGACAGCCCCAGCCCCGAGCCCTGCCCCAGTTTCTGTCCCGCAGGGCCTTGTGCCCAGCGCTGCATCAGGTTGCGCTGCGCTTCGAGCGGAATGCCGGGACCGTCGTCGATCACGCTCAGCGTGCGGCCGGCCAGTTCGACCGTGATCGTGCGGCCGCCGTAGCGCAGTGCGTTGTCGATCAGGTTGTCGAGGATGCCTTCGACCAATGCCTCGTTGGCCAGCACGACCACGCCGTCGTCGAGGCCGCGCGCACCGAGGTCGACGCCGCGCGCATCCGCACGCGCCAGGTGGCGCAGCACCGTCTGCTCGGCCAGCGCATCGAGCCGCACCGGCACGCGCTCCAGGCCCGTGCGTGCCTCCTCGGCCAGTGCGAGCGCCAGCAGCTGATCGATGAGGTGGCTGGCGCGCGCCTGCCGCTCCGACACGCGCTCGAGCTGCTCGCGCCAGACCGCCGTGTCGCGCTGCGCGAGGCCGTACTCGGCCAGCGCGCGGATGCCGGCCAGCGGCGTGCGCAGCTCGTGCGCCACGTTGCCCACGAACTCGCGTTGTGCCCGCAGGCTGTGGCCCAAGCGCTCGAACAGCGAATTGACCGCATTGCCCAGGCGCTGCAGCTCGCGCGAGGTCTGCGCCACCGCCACGGGAGAAAGATCGCGCACGTCGCGCCGGTCGAGTGCCCGCTGCAGTTCGCCGAGCGGCCGCAAGTCGCTGCGGATGCCGTACCAGAGCCATATGGCCAGCAGGATCAGCAGCAGGATCTGCGGCGCCAACGCAAAGCCGAGCAGCTGCCGCACCAGCGCCGTCCGGCTCAGCGTGGTCTGGGCGATCACCACGCGGTAGGGCATGGAGATCCCGGGCTCCGCATCGTGCTCGAGCACCACCGCACGCAAGGTGTTGCCCTCGTAGTCCACATCGGAGAAACGGTAGCGTGCGCCTTCCCCGGGCAGCGGTACCTTCAGGCCGGCCTGCCCCGAGATCAGCGTGCCGTCGAGCCGCTGCACCGAGAAGTAGACCTTGTCGACCTGGTCGAAGAGCACCGTGGCCACTTCGCGCGGCGTGAGCAGCAGCTCGATGCCGCGCTCGCCCGCCTGCACGTTGGCCGACAGCGCATAAGCGTCGTCCAGCATGCCGCGGTCGAAGGCCTGTTCGGAAAAGTAGTTGGCAATGACCAGCGCGATCACCGCGCCGAGCATCCATGTCAGTGCCAGCGGCACCAGCACATTGCGCAGGACCCGCCGCGTGAGCGACGGTGCGATGCGATCGCCCGTCACACCTCGGCTTCGAGCAGGTAGCCGATGCCGCGCAGCGTGCGGATGCTCGCGCCCGTGCCGAGCAGCTTCTTGCGCAGGCGCGAGATGAAGGCCTCGAGCGCGTTGTCGCCGAGCGATTCGTCGAAGCTCGAGAGCTTGTCGGACAGCGCACGCTTGCTGACCGTGCGGCCCGGCGGACTCATCAGTTCCCACAGCACCTCGAACTCGCGCGCCGGCAGGTCGAGCGGACCGCTCGTCGTGGAGAAGCGCCGTGCCTTGCGGTCGAGCTTCAGCTGGCCGAGCAGCACGATGTCTTCGGTGCCCTTCGCGCGCCGCACCAGCGCACGCAGGCGCGCCTCCACTTCGGCGAGATCGAAGGGCTTGCCCAGGTAGTCGTCGGCACCGGCATCGAGGCCGGCGATGCGTTCTTCGGTGCGGCCGCGCGCGGTGAGCACCAGCACCGGCGTGCGGTCGCCGCGAGCGCGCGCCTGTCGCAATGCGGTGAGACCGCTCGCGAGGCCACTCGTCGGACTCGCCGTGGCCGGCAGGTTGAGATCGAGCAGCACCGCATCGAAGGGCTGCACGCGCCAGAGGTGGTCGGCGTCTTCGACATTGGTCGACACATCGACCCGATGGCCTGCATCCGCGAGGCTGCGCAGCATCACGTCGCGCAGCACGGCGTCATCTTCGACAAGCAGAATTCGCATGGTGTGTGAGTAAATTGGGGTAATCTGCCCCGGCAAACGACGTGTCAGCGACCGGTCAGTCGTTCCCGGCGATAAACACAACATGAGCATACGACAGCAAGATGACGCACGGGCCATTTTCATGGCTGGCGCCACACGATGAGTGCGCGCGATCCCTCCGATCAGTTGAGCATGGTGCCCCCCGCAGTGCAACGCACCGCGGTGGTCCTGCTGCATGGTTTATGCAGCACGCCTGACGAGCTGCTGACTGTGCAATCGGCACTGCGCAGCCGCGGCTATTCGGTGCACCCCATGTCGATCGAGGGCTACTCCTTCAACGCCGAGGTTCCGCTGCAGCGTGCCGCGCCCTTCGAGCGCTGGCTCGACGCCATCGAGGCGCACGTCAAGACGCTGCGCCAGCAGCACGACCGCGTGATGCTGATCGGCATCTCCGCCGGTTCCTCGCTCGCGCTGGGCGCGGCCATCCGCTGCGGCCGCGACGTCGATGCGCTGGTGCTGATGTCGACCACGCTGCGCTTCGACGGCTGGGCCATTCCGCGCACGCAGTGCCTGCTGCCGCTTGCGTTCTACACCCCACTGGGACGTTTCTGGCAATACCGCGAACGCCCGCCCTACGGCGTGAAGAACGAGCGCGTACGCGCCTGGATCGAACGCGAACTGCGCCATCGCAAGGTCTCGCGCGCCGGCAGCTCGGTGATCGGCATCGGCCACCTGCGCGAGCACGACCGGCTGATCCGCCATGTGCGCCGCAACCTGAACAGCGTGCAATGCGACAACGTGCTCGCGCTGCATGCCCAGCAGGACGAAGTGGCCAGCGTGGCCAACCTCGACATCCTCGCCCGCGGCCTGCGCTGCCGCGCATTCCGCACCGTGGTCGTGGCCAACAGCTACCACATGATCACGATCGACAACGACCGTCAACAGGTTGTGCGCGAAACAGTGTCATTCGCCGATGCGGTGGCGCATGGCACGATGCCCGAGCATCCCTTGTACGCCTGACCTGTCCGACCTCGCACCAAAGGAAAACATTCCATGTCTGTATCTTCCTCGCCCACCTTCAACAGCATCGCGACGATCCTCGAGACCGACTTCAAGGTCGAGCGCAGCGCCATCTCGCCCGGCACCGTGCTCACCGACCTCGGCCTCGATTCGCTCGCGCTGATGGAGTTCGTCTTCGCGGTGGAAGATGCCTTTCACCTGCGCATTCCCGAAAACCGCCTCGACCCGCGCGAAGCCGGCATCACGCTGCAGCGCCTGTGCGAGGTGATCGATACCGAAAGCAGCGGCGCGGTCGAACAACAACAGCCCGCCGAAGCAGCCCACGCATGAGCAGCGGCGCAGCCCACGCCGTGCTCGCCGCTTCCGCAGCGCGCGCCGCCTCGGCGCCGGTGCGCGTGAGCGGCATCGGCTTCATCACGCCCATCGGCCGCACCGTCGAGGCCTTCGACGAGGCGCTGTTCGCCGGCCGTTCTGCCGTGCGCGCGCAGTCGCTCAAGATCAAGGGCATGGACCCGATGTCGCTCGCCGTCGCTGCCTGCGACTTCGATTCGGCCGGCGTGCGCAGCACCTCGCGCCTGCCTCTCGACCGCGGCACCGCCATGGCGCTCGCCGCCGCGCAGGACGCCGCTGCACAGGCCGGCCTTGGCGCAGACAGCGTCGACCCCGAGCGTCTCGGCATCTTCTGGGGCAGCGGCCTCGCCGGCGCCGGCACCTTCGACAACACCACCAGCGCGCTCTATGGCGAGCAACGCCGCATGCGCCCGACCACGGTGCTCACCGTGATGCCGAACGCTGCGGTGGCAGAGCTTGCACTGCACTTCGGCGCACGCGGCTCGGCCATTGCCTACGCCTGTGCCTGCGCCTCTTCGGCGGTGGCCATCGGCGAGGCGATGCGCGCCATCCGCGGCGGCTGGATCGACGTGGCCATCGTCGGCGGCCACGACGCCATGCTCACGCCCGGTGTGATGGCCAGCTGGCACGCGATGCGCGTGATGGCACCGCCGCCGGCCGACGCGCCCTCCTCCGCCTGCCGGCCCTTCTCCGCCGACCGTGCGGGCTTTGCCATCGGCGAAGGCGCCGCTGCGCTGGTGATCGAATCCGAGGCCCATGCGCTGGCACGCGGTGCGGAAGCTTCACCCTTCGTGCTCGCGGGCTACGCCACCAACTGCGACGGCACGCACATCACCAACCCCGACACCGCCGGCCAGGTGCGTGCGATGCGGGCCGCCTTGCGCGATGCCGGCATCGCGCCATCGGACATCGGCCACATCAACGCGCACGGCACGGCCACGTCGGCCGGCGATGCGGCCGAAGCCGCATCGATTCGCGAGGTGTTCGGCAATGCCACGCCCGTCAGCGCCACCAAGGCCATTCACGGCCATGTGCTCGGCGGCGGCGGCGCCATCGAGCTCATTGCAGCGCTGCGTGCATTGGCGCGCGAGGCCCTGCCGCCCATCGCCAACCTGCAGACGCCCGATGCCGCTTTCGACCTCGACTTCGTGCGCGGCACGGCGCGCGAGGCCAGGGGCATCCGCCATGCGATCTCCAATTCCTTCGCTTTCGGCGGCACCAACGCGGTGATCGTGGCCGGCCGCGCATCGGAACACTGAAGATTCGCTGAAGGCTTCCTGAAAAATCGAACACGGTGCACCGGCTGGTTGTTCTCGTCGTGCCCGTGTTCGCGCTGCTCATGGCGTGCGAATTCGCATGGGGCTGGCTGAAGCGGCGCAACACCTACCGCTTCGGCGACACGCTCGGCAGCCTGAGCCAGGGCCTGTTGAGCCAGGCGCTCGCGGTGTGCACGCAGCTCTTCCAGATCGGCCTCTACGCGATGGTCTACCCGGCCGTCGCGCTCTGGACGCGGCCCGCCTTCTGGGACGGTGCCGTGGGCTGGATCGTCGCGGTGCTGCTGTTCGACTTCTGCGACTACTGGCTGCACCGCGCGGGCCACGAGTCGGCGGTGTTCTGGGCTGCGCACTCGGTGCATCACCAGAGCCGGCAATTCAACTTCTCCACTGCGCTGCGGCAGGAAAGCATGGTGGCCTTCCTGGGGTGGCCCTTCTATTTGACGATGGCCGTGATCGGCGTGCCGCCCGAGCAGTTCGGCATCGCGGGGCTGATCGTGCTGGTCTACCAGTTCTGGATCCATACCGAGCACATCGGCAAGCTCGGCTGGTTCGACCGCGTGTTCTCCTCGCCCTCGAACCATCGGGTGCACCACGCGGTGAACGACGGCTATCTAGACCGCAACTACGGCGGCATGCTCGTGGTGTGGGACCGCATGTTCGGTACCTTTGTCGAGGAAAGCGAACGCTGCGTCTACGGCACGCGCAAGGCACTGGCGAGCTTCGATCCGCTGCGGGCCATCCTCGGGCCCTATGCGCCGCTGCTGCGCGACAGCTGGCACACGCGGCATTGGCGCGACAAGCTCGCGGTGTGGTTCAAGCCGCCGGGCTGGCGGCCGGCCGACGTGGCGGCGCGTTTTCCGGAAGCGCCTTTCTCGCTCGACGAGGCGATGCACATCCACGACCCGGCGCTGACCCGCGCGCAGATCGTCTCGGCATCGGTTCACTTCGTCGGCTGGACCGGCATGACGCTCGCCTTCCTGTGGCGCGCCGACGATCTTGCGTTCCATACCGGCCTGGAAGTTCTCGCGCTGGCCGTGGCGGGTTTCTGGGCCATCGGCGCGGTGCTGGATTCGCGCCTTCGCCTGCGCCGGGCCTGGTGCGTGCAAAGCGTGCTGATCGTGCTCTCGGTCATGCTGCTGCGCTGAGGCTCGCTATGCTCGGCGCTCCCGTCGCTCCGAAACTTTCACACATGCGCAGGCTGACCACTCCCGAAGACCTCGACGCGRTCTTCTCGCTCTACATGCACGAGAAGGTCGTGCCCTATCTCGGCTACGACCCGATGCCGCTCGAGGACTTTCGCGCCATCTACCAGGAGATGGTCGCGAGCCGTTGCTTCTTCGTCTATGAACTGGATGGCCGGATCGCCGGTTTCTACCGGGCCACGCGCTACCCCGGCCGGGTGAAACATGTGGCCTGCCTCGGCACGCTGGCCGTCGATCCGGCGTTCCACGGTCAAGGTGTTGCGCTTGCGATGGTGAGCCAGGCGATGGACGAACTCAAGGCTGCCGGCGTGAAGCGCATCGAGCTCTTCGTCGAAAGCGACAACGCCCCTGCCTTGCGCTTCTACAAGAAGCTGGGCTTCGTGCACGAAGGCACGCTGCGCAAGTTCTACAAGCGGGCCGGCGATGCGGATGCCATCGACGACCACCTGATGGCGCTGCTGGTCGACTAGGGCTTCCAGCGGCGCAGCAGCAACGCGTTCGCCATCACGCTCACGCTCGAGAGCGCCATCGCAGCGCCGGCCACCACCGGGCTCAGCAAGCCGAAGGCCGCGAGCGGGATGCCGGCCACGTTGTAGGCGAAGGCCCAGAACAGGTTCTGCCGGATCTTGGCCACCGTGCGCGCCGAGAGCTCGAGCGCCTGGGCCACCAGCGCGAGATCGCCGCGCATCAGCGTGATGCCGGCGGCTTCCATCGCCACGTCGGTACCGCCGCCCGACGGCGCCATCGCAATGCCCACATCGGCCGCGGCCAATGCGGGTGCGTCGTTGGCACCGTCGCCGACCATGGCCACCACATGGCCGTTGCGCCTCAACGCGCTGACCTGCGCAGCCTTGTCGGCCGGCAGAACGTCAGCCCGCACGTCCTCGGCCGCGATGCCAAGCCGCGCTGCCATGGCTTGCGCCGCACGCAGGTTGTCGCCCGAGATCATCACCACGCGCAGGCCTCTCGCGCGCAGCGTGTGGATCGCCTCCGCGGCCTGCGGCTTGGGTTCGTCGGCGAAGGCGAGCAATGCCTGCACATGCGCGGCGCCTGCGTCATCGAAGCGCAGCAGCGCGGACACCGTCGCGCCTTGCGCTTGCAACCCTTCGACATCGGCCGCTGCGGGCACCGCGTCGAGTTCCCTGCACCAGCGCAGGCTCGCGATGGCCCAGGTGGCGCCATTCACTTCACCGCGCACGCCGCGGCCCGGCATGGCCTGCATGATCCCCAGGGGCGGTGCCTGCACACCGCGTTGTGCGGCAGCAGCCAGCACGGCGCGCGCGAGCGGATGCTCGCTGCCGCCTTGCAGACTGGCCGCCGTTTCCAGCAGTCGATCTTCCGTAAGCTGGCTGCCCTTCACCGGCACCAGCGCCGTGAGCACCGGTCGGCCCAGCGTCAGCGTACCTGTCTTGTCGAATGCGACCGTATCGACGCGGTGCGCAATCTCCAGTGCGCGCGCGTCCTTGATCAGGATGCCGTGCCGCGCAGCCACGCCGGTGCCAGCCATCACTGCCACCGGCGTCGCAAGACCCAGTGCACAAGGGCAGGCAATGACGAGCACCGCGACGGCATGGACCAACGCGGTCTCGATGCCGGCGCCCGCCATCAGCCAGCCTGCCAGGGTGAAGAGCGCAATCACCAGCACCACGGGCACGAACACGGCCGCCACCTTGTCCACCAGCCGCTGGATCGGTGCCTTGGCGGCCTGTGCATCCTCGACCAGCCGGATGATGCGTGCCAGCACGCTCTCGGCGCCGACCGCGCTCACCTCGATCACCATCCGGCCATCGCCATTGACCGCGCCGCCGGTCAATGCGTCGCCAGGTCCCTTGGCGACCGGCAAGGGTTCACCCGTGAGCATCGATTCGTCGACCTCGGATTGCCCCTCGATCACCCGCGCATCGGCCGGCACGCGCTCGCCGGGCCGCACCGCCAGGCGGTCGCCCACCATCACCTCGGCCAAGGGCACATCGCTTTCACCGCGAGCGCCGACCAGGTGCGCCACTTCGGGCCGCAGCTGCTGCAGCGCGCGTATCGCGGAAGTGGCCTGGCGCTTGGCGCGGGCTTCGAGCCACTTGCCGAGCAGCACCAGTGTGATCACCACCGCGGAGGCTTCGAAATACAGATGCGGCATCTCGCCGTGCCCGGCATGCTCGCCCGTGGCCGCACGCCACCACAGCCAGAGCGACAGCCCGAAGGCCGCGCTGGTGCCGAGCGCCACCAGCAGGTCCATGTTGCCGGTGCGCGCCTTGGCCGCATGCCAGCCCGCACGGTAAAAGCGCGCACCGAGCCAGAACTGCACCGGTGTCGCGAGCAGCAACTGCAGCCAGGGCTGCAGCATCCAGTCCTGCCCGAGCGGAGCGCCGAGCATCGGTGCCAGGAGCGGGATCGACAAGGCAAGCCCGGCGGCGACCGGGCCGAAGCCATGCCAGGGCGACAAGGCCGCGGCGTCGTCGGCCGCATTGCCTGCCGCGCGCGGTTCGTAGCCTGCAGCCCGCACGGCGCGGCGCAGGCGCGCATTCATGTCCTCCCCATCGGTCGTCACCACGCGGGCCGATTCGGTCGCGAGGTTCACGCTGACGTCCTGCACGCCGGGGACGTTCTTGAGCGCGCGCTCCACGCGCATCACGCACGAGGCGCAGGTCATGCCGCCGACCGAGAGGTCCAGCGTGGCGGTTGCCAACGAGAGTGGGTGCTGCAAATTTTCCATGTGCGAAGACTAAAGCCTCACACCATGTGAAGGTCAAGCGTTCATTTCCACGGCATTGCGACCAGAAAGGTAATCGACTTCGGCGAACCGCATCGGCAGACTTGCAGTCACGCACAACCACTGCAGGAAGCCCCGCCATGCCCACACCCGAAACCCTTGCGCGATTCATCGCCCGCGTCGAAGAGAACGCCCATGCGGAAGCCATCGAAGAGTTCTACACGTCTGAAGCCTCCATGCAGGAAAACCAGTCGGCTCCGCGCACTGGCAGGGACATCCTGGTGGCCCACGAACGCAAGGTGCTGGCGCGCGCCAGGTCGGTAAGCTCGCAGTGCGTGCAGCCCGTCTTCGTGAGCGGCGACCATGTGGCGATCCGCTGGATCTTCCGCTTCGAATGGCTGGACGGCAGCGTCACGCGGATGGAGGAAATCGCCTGCCAGCAATGGCAGGGCGAGCGCATCGCGGCAGAGACCTTCTTCTACGACCCGGCGCAGCAGGTTCCTAAGCCGCGGGCGTGAGGTCGGACGCGGGGCTCAGAGCCACATGGCGCCGCGTCACTTCGGCCGTCTGGCTGTCGCCGGGGAACCAGAGCTCCATCCGCAACGAGGCCAGCGTCACGTCCTGCGGGAGCGCGAACACGCTCTGCACATAGAAGTACGAGAGAGCGCCGAGCGCGGTGTCGAAGGTGAGGCTCAGGTAGGGCGCGGCATGGCTGGTTTTCTCCGTCTTTCCAGCCGGCCGGTGCCTTTGGTTCAGCGCCTCGGACAAGCGTTGAATGCGCGCCGTGAGCGAAGGCGTGGCGCTGGCCTCGGTGTGCAGTTGCGCGAGCAGCGCGGCACCGACGGCCCATGGATCGCGCATGCGCGACAGCAGCCCTTGCGGATGCCCGAGCGCGGCGATCATGTCCATGCCGCGCACATGGCCCCGCGCGGTGGCGGCCAGTTCAGGCATGACCAGCGACCACAGCCAGGTGGCGCCGCGGTTCTGGTCCACGGTTTTCCAGTCGGCGTCGAAGACCAGCGCAGGGTTCGGATCGTGCGCCGCGAGCGTGCGTTGCAGCGCGTGCAACGCGGGGGTGAGCTCGGGGCCGTCGAGCGCCAGCTTTTCCTGCGGCAGCGCGAAACCCGCGTGCAGCAGCGCGGCATTGCGCACCGATGTGGGGGCTTCGAGCTCGCTCATCCAGGCGAGCAGCAACTCGCGGCTCGGACGCGCGCGGCCTGCCTCGATGTAGCTCACATGCCTTTGCGACACGTTCAGCCGCAGTGAGAGTTCCAGCTGGCTGAGTTTCCGGTCGGCGCGCGTATGGCGCAGCAGCTGCGCCAGTTTCATGGTCGCGCCTGCACGGCCGGATATGGAATGTTCATGGGAACGCGATTGTCCTCAACATCCGTGATCAAGGCGATAACTTCGAAGGTCGTTGCCTTGGCCGACGAACAAAGTGCCCCTTCGCTGGACATTGACATCGTGAGAGGGTTCAAACTGGCGGCTCATTGCATTCATTCGATCATTCATCCACTCAAGAAAGAAGGAGCTACGACGATGAGCCAGAAATTCCAGGTCTCGGGCATGAGCTGCGGCCATTGCGTGAGCGCGGTGCAGAACGCGGTGCAGACGGTCGATCCCGAAGCGCAGGTCACGGTGGACCTCGAAACGGGCCATGTCGATGTACTGAGCGAACAGCCGCGCAAGGACATCGTGGCCGCCATCGAGAACGCGGGCTACGGCGTTCAATGACGAGCCAGGTCGCCATCGGCGAAGCCGCGCGCCTCTCGGGCGTTTCGGCTCGCATGGTCCGGCACTACGAAGGGCTGGGCCTGCTGCCGGCAGTGGCGCGCACCGAGAGCGGCTACCGCCAGTATGGCGAGGCCGATGTCCACACGCTGCGTTTCATCAAGCGCTCACGCGACCTCGGCTTTTCGATGGAGGAAATCGCGGAGCTGGTGGGCCTCTGGCACAACCGCCGGCGCGCGAGCTCGAGCGTGAAGCGCATCGCGCAGAAGCACCTGGGTGAACTGGAGCAGCGCATTGCGGACATGCAATCGATGCGCAACACGCTGGCGCACCTGGTGCATTGCTGCCAGGGCGACGCACGCCCCGACTGCCCCATCCTCGACGACCTGGCGAAGGCCTGAGCCTCAGGCGCCGCGCACGAGCGAAAGCACCTTGCCCGCATCCAGCGTGCGGGCCTTCTCCTGGATGGCCGGCAGGTATTGCGTCTGCAGGCTTTGTCCTTCCTTCACCACGCCCGAGAACGTGTCCTTGAGCATCTGCGTCGAGAGCGTGCGGCCGCCGGCGTAGTAGCGCTTGGCCACATGGCCCAGCGCATAGGTGGAGGCGAAGCTCATGCCGGAGCTCACGGCCTGGTTGCCCAGCCCGCGCAGCAAACCACCGCCCATCTTGCCGAGTAGGCCGCCGAGCAGCTTGCGGCCGGCCTGCTCCAGGTACTGCGAGGTCAGGCCCACGCCCACGGTGGCCAGGAAATCCTTGACGTGGCCGCTGTCGAGCTGATAGCCGTGCGCCTGGCCGATGCGGTAGACCAGCTTCATCTGCAGCGGAATGATCGCCATGGTCGAGAGCGTCTCGGGCAGCAGCTCGAGCGCGCCGTTAAGGATGGCGGCATTGAGGATCGACTTGTCGAGCTCGGCGCTGTCCGGCGCATCGGGAGCGGCAACCGCCGTCGTTGCGGCGCCTGCCGCGGCGGCCACGGGCACCGCGGCAATTTCCTCGGCCTGCTGCGAGAACCGCGCCGCCGAGGCATCGAGCCCGAGCGAGGTGCGCACATCCATCAGGAACATGCGTTCCGCTTCCGATTGGGTGCCGTCGGCATCGCACACGCACACCGCCATTTCGTAGGCGAGCTGTTTCGATTCGGTGCTGGCCAGCTCGCCGGCCACCGAAGCCAGCGAGACGCGTTTCATCAGCACATCCTGGTAGAGCGTCGGCAGGTTCAGCCCGTCGGCTTGCGACAGGCCTTCCGCAATGCGCTTGATCTCGGCGCGTTCACGTTCGTGTTTCTCGCCGTCGACAAAGGCAGCCAGCAGGCTCAGGGTCACGATGGCCTTTGTTTCTGAATGTGTCATGTTCGATATTTCGCAATCTGAAGGACGGAGTTGGGTTGCCCGGGGACTCGAAGGTTCCTGCGCGCGTTCTCCCCACAAAACTTGGGCAACTCTGTGGATAACGTCGGCACTTCTGTGTAGGGGCGTGGCAAGTTGTTGATTTACAAGGGAAATCTACAGTCTGCCCAAATAACAGGCAATGAATTTCTCGGGCCGAAAATCGTCTTTCGCAGATTTTTCGGGGTGTGTCAAAGGACAACTCTGGGGAGAGTTTTGGCACAAGCCATGGGTTATCCACAGCGGGAACAGGTTACCCAATGTTGTCCCTTTTGCCGGTACACCACGGAAGCGCGGCTGCGCACAGTGACAGAGGTGTGACAAGTCCTTGTCGCATAACGAAAAAAGTGCCCTGTCCACAGAAGAGTGCTTCCCTTATCTACTACTACTAATTTGAATAAGAGAAATAAGAAATAGGGAACAGAGACAGCGCCGCGCGAAAAAAAAGGCCGCGAACGGCCGCGCCGGTCCGCGACGCCTCGAACGAAAAACCGGCATCGCCGGCTTCCTTCCCCTCGCTAACATTCGCGGATGAGCTTCAAACCCAGGATCCTGATCGCCGAAGACGAATCGGGCATCGCCGACACGCTGCAATACGTTCTGAAAAGCGATGGCTTCACGCCGGTCTGGTGCGCCACTGCCGAAGAAGCGATCGCACAGTTCGCCCAGGAACCGCCGGCGCTGGCCATCCTGGACATCGGCCTGCCCGATCTCAACGGTTTCGAGCTGTTCAAGCGCCTGCGGGCGCTGAACCAGTCGCAGGGCGGCCCGGAGGTGCCGATGCTCTTCCTCACGGCGCGCAGCGACGAAATCGACCGCGTGGTGGGGCTGGAACTGGGCGCCGACGACTACATCGCCAAGCCGTTTTCGCCGCGCGAACTGGTCGCCCGTGTCAGGACGATCCTGCGGCGCAGCGCGCGAAACAGTCCTGGAGCCTCCGGAACGGCCGCAGCGCTCGGGAACGGGGTACCCCCTCAAATTTCCCCCGCGGCGCCTCCAGCGGCCTCACAGACGCCCGCGATGCCCTTCTCGCTCGACAACGAGCGCATGCAAATCCGGTATTACGGCCGCCTGCTCGAGCTCTCGCGCTACGAATACGGCCTGTTGAGGCTGCTGGTGCAACGCCCGGGCCGCGTCTTCACGCGCGACGAACTGCTCGAACTGGTCTGGGACGACGCCAGCGACAGCTTCGACCGCACGGTGGACGCGCACATCAAGACGCTGCGCGCCAAGCTCAAGACGGTAGCGCCCGACGTCGAGCCGATCCGCACGCTGCGCGGCACCGGCTACGCGCTGAACGAAGAACTGCCGGCCAGGGTCTCGTGACCCGGCGCACGCGGATTTTTATAGGCATCCTGCTGATCTACACGGCGGGCATCGCCTTTCTGCTGTATCGCGTGGTCTCGGACATCGACCCGCGCTACCGCGAATCCGCCGAAGAATCGCTGGTCGAAACCTCGCAGCTCGTGGCCAGCCTGGTCGAGCAGGACGTGATCGCGGGCGCCATCAACACGGCGCGGCTCGAACCGCTCTTTCGCACGGTCTATGCGCGCGAGTTTTCGGCCCAGATCTACAACCTGCACAAGAGCCGTGTCGAACTGCGCGTCTACGTGACCGACCGCGGCGGCCGCGTGATGTTCGATTCGCTCGGCAGGCACCTCRGCGCCGACTACTCGCAGTGGAGCGACGTGAGCCGCACGCTCGCCGGCCTTTACGGTGCACGCACTTCGCGCGATGTCGATGGTGATCCGCGCACTTCGGTGATGTACGTGGGCGCGCCGATCCGCTGGAACAACGAGATCGTCGGCATGGTCAGCGTCGGCAAGCCGGTGCAGAGCTTCGGCCAGTTCGTCGAGGATGCGCGCGCCCGCACGCTGTGGGTCGGCGTGGGTTCGGGCCTCGCGCTGTTGCTGCTCGCGGTGATCGTCTCGGTCTGGCTGGTGCGGCCCTTCGGGCTGATCTCGGACTACTGGACCTGGGTGCGAGCCCAACGCTCCTTGAGCTTTGCACGCATGGCGCGGCGTGCGGTCGATGCGGTGCGCACCGGCTTCAGCGAAATGCGCGATGCGCTCACCGGGCGCAACTACGTGGCCGACTACGTGCAGACCTTCACGCATGAAGTGAAGAGCCCGCTCTCGGCGATCCGCGGCGCCGCCGAGCTGCTGCAGGAGCCCTCGATGCCGCATGCGGAGCGCGAGCGCTTCCTGAAGAACATCGAGCGCGAGACGCAACGCATCCAGGAGATCGTCGACCGCATGATGGAGCTCACCGCGCTCGAAACGCGGCGCGCGCTGGACCGTACCGAGCCGGTGCCGCTGGCCTCGCTGATTGACGACATCGCCATCAGCGCGCAGCCTGCGGCGGCCAAGCGCAACATCCGCCTGCTGGTGAACATCCGCGCCGAAGCCAGCACCGAGGGCGATCCCTTTCTGCTGCGCCGAGCGATCAGCAATCTGCTCGACAACGCGATCGATTTTTCGCCGCCCGACAGCGAGGTGCTGCTGACGCTGGAGACCACCTCGAAGCTCGCACGGGTGAGCGTGCGCGACCACGGCCCGGGCATTCCGGAGTACGCGCAGGAAAAAGTCTTCCAGAAGTTCTATTCGCTCGCACGGCCGCACAACCAGAAGAAAAGCACGGGGCTGGGGCTGGCGTTCGTGAAGGAAATCGCGGCGCTGCACCGCGGCCGCATCGAGCTTGGCAATGCATCGCGTGGCGGCGCGGTGGCGACGCTCACGCTGCCGCTGTTGTCACATCACTGACCGGTCAGTGCACCGTAGGCGCTGCGTGTTTCGGGACTGACTGCGTCGAGCAATTGCTCGTATGACGTCTGGTGCCGCGCCAGCATGCGGGCCGATGCCACCGTCTTCGATTTGCAGAACCAGTGGCAGGTGTGCTGCATCAGGAACAGCTCGGCCGACATGGTGAAGGCCTTGGACTTGGCCGAACGGTTCGATGCGTTCTTCATCACGCCGGCGATGCCGCGTGCATGGATATTCAGCGCTTCGCGCAGATCGAAGCTCGCGGCAGGGAACAGCTTGTGCGCGTAGGGAATGGCAATCGGCAACTTGCTCACGCGCGCGTCCGCCTCGGGAACACGGGTGAATTCGGCAGCAAAACTGTCGAACTGCGCCGAGAGCTTTTCCTCCGTCGAGTCGAGCAGGCTCCAGATCTGCTGGCGGCGTTCGGGGTCGTCTTCGCCGAGGCAGCGCAGGTAGCCCTGGGTCAGGCTCTCCATCAGCGTCTCGATCTGGTACCTGGCGAGGTGGCCTCCCAGCAGTGCAATGCGCTGGCGCTGGTCTCTGGACTTGAGGATGTAGGCGCCGAAAACAAGCAGCGCCACCAGCGTGAGAATTTCCATGAATGCGTTCGGCCAAAGAGAGGTAGGGGACGGCACCGAGTGTAGAGACCCGGCGACCTCCCCTTTTCCGGGGCCGCTACCTGAAGAAATCAAGAATGCGGTTGCGCTCTTCAGGCGGCGGCGGTGCGCCCAGCGGTACACCGGTGAGTTCTTCCGCCGGCGGTGGCGGCACCTCGGCATTCTCGAGACCCAGGCTCGCCACGCTGTGGCCCGGCGTGAAGTCGTCGAAGTACCACTCGCCGTCGATGTTCACCACGCCGGGCGGCTCGGCCGGCTGGGTCACGGGCACGCCCTGCAGGGCCGATTGCATATAGCCGATCCAGATCGGCAGGCTCAGGCTGCCGCCGGTTTCGCCGCGCACGCCGAGTTGGCGCGGCGTGTCGTAGCCGATCCAGGCGATGCCGACCATCGTGGGCTGGAAGCCCGCGAACCAGGTGTCGAAGGAATCGTTGGTGGTGCCGGTCTTGCCGTAGAGGTCGTCGCGCTTCAGGGCCTGGTGCGCCTTGAAGGCGGTACCGCCCTTCACCACGCTTTGCAGCAACGAATCCATGACGAAGGCATTGCGCTGCGGAATGGCGCGCCGTGCTTCGTCGAGCACCGGCGGCTCGGTTTCCATCAGGACCTTGTCCTTCATGTCGGTGACACGGGTGACGAGGTAGGGATTGATGCGGTAGCCGCCGTTTGCGAAGACCGAGTAGCCCACCGCCATCTGCATCGGCGTGACCGAGCCGGCGCCCAGGCCCATCGGCAGGTTGGCCGGATGCCTGTCCTTGTCGAAGCCGAACTTCGTGATCCAGTCTTGCGCATAGGGTGCGCCGATCGACTGCAGCACGCGCAGCGTCACCAGGTTCTTCGACTTCATCAATGCGGTGCGCAGCGGCATCGGGCCTTCGTAGGTGCCTTCGAAATTCTTCGGTTCCCAGGGCTGGCCGCCGTTGACGCTGGCATCGAAATACAGCGGCGCGTCGTTCACCACGGTGGCGGGCGTGAAGCCCTTTTCGAGCGCCGCCGAATAGATGAACGGCTTGAAGCTCGAACCCGGCTGGCGCCAGGCCTGGGTGACGTGGTTGAACTTGTTCTTGCCGAAGTCGAAGCCGCCGACCAGCGCCTTGATGGCGCCGGTGCGCGGGTCCATGCCGATGAAGGCGCCCTCCACTTCGGGCAGCTGGGTGATTTCCCAGGTGTTCTTCGGCGTCTTCGCCACGCGGATCACCGCGCCGCGGCGGATCTTGATGTTGGGCGGTGCCTTGGCTGCGAGGCCCGACTGCGCGGGCTTCAGGCCTTCGCCCGTGATCTGGATCGTTTCGCCGTTCGCGCGCACCGCGCTGATTTCCTTGGCGTTGGCATCGAGCACCACGGCCGCGATCACGTCGCCGTTGTCGGGATGTTCGGCGAGCGCATCGTCCACGGCCTCGTCGACCTCCTTCTGCTCGGCCGGCATGTCGATGAACCGTTCGGGCCCGCGATAGACCTGGCGGCGCTCGTAATCCATGATGCCCTTGCGCAGCGACTTGTACGCCGCCGCCTGGTCGGCCGCGACCAGCGAGGTGTAGACCTTGAGGCCGCTGGTGTAGATGCTGTCGCCGTACTGTGCGTACATCATCTGGCGCACCGTTTCGGCCACGTACTCGGCATGCAGGCGGTTCGGGTCGGCGGCATCGCGCAGGTGCAGCTCTTCCTTCTTGGCTTCGGCGGCCTGTTCGGCGGTGATGAAGCCGGTTTCCTGCATGCGGTCGATCACATAGAGCTGGCGTGCCCGCGCACGGCGCGGATTGGCCACCGGATTGTTCGCGCCGGGCGCCTTCGGCAGGCCCGCCAGCATGGCGGCCTCCGCGATGGTCACGTTCTGCAGCGGCTTGCCGAAATATGTTTCGGATGCGGTGGCGAAACCGTAGGCGCGGTTGCCGAGGTAGATCTGGTTCAGGTAGATCTCGAGGATCTGGTCTTTCGTGAGCTGCTGCTCGAGCCGGAAGGCCAGCATGATCTCGTAGGTCTTGCGGCTCATCGTGCGCTCCGAGCTCAGGTACACATTGCGCGCCACCTGCATCGTGATGGTCGAGGCGCCCTGCTTGCGGCCGCCCTTCAGGCTGGCCACGGCGGCACGCACGAAGCCCTTGTAGTCGACACCGCCGTGGTCGTAGAAGCGCGCATCTTCCACGGCCAGCACGGCGTCCTTCATGACCTTGGGAATGCTGGCGAAGGGCATGAGGTTGCGCCGCTCTTCGCCGAACTCGCCGATCAGCGTGCCTTCGGCCGAGTAGACCCGCAGCGGCAGCTTGGGCCGGTAGTCGGCAAGCTCGGAAATGTCGGGCAGTTTCGGATAGATGGCGACCACCGCGACGATGGCCGCCACCAGCACCACGAGCGCGCCGGAGCCCACCGCAATGGCGCCCCATCCCGCGAGGCGTTTCCAGCGGAGGTTGCGTGCGTCCGGCGTGGCGCCGTCGTCGGGTTGGGGGGAGCTTGAACGTTTGAACATAGAAGGTGGCTAGCGAAAGGGTTGGAGCCGGCGGGCGCTGCTGCGTTCCAGCATCGGCAGGTCGAGCGCGCCGCGCCGCGCGGCCTGCTGCGCGCAGTGCATGGCGTCGAAATACTTGTCGTGGTCGAAGGCGATCAACAACAGGTCTGCGCCGGCATCGAGGGCGCGGACCGTTGTGTCGCAAAGTCCGCGGTTGTAGGCCGCGCCCATCGTCAGATCGTCGGTGACGAGCAGGCCCTGGTAGCCCCACTCGCCGCGAATCAGCTGCTGCACGATTTTGCGCGAGAAAGAGACCGGAAAGACGGGATCGAGCTCCGGGACGATCACATGGCCGAGCATGATCGCCGCGTTCGAATTTTTCGACACGTCTTGAAACGGCTTCCAGTCATGTGTTGCAAGTCGGGCGACCGGCGTGCGCAGCACGGCGGCGAAATGGTGCGTGTCCTCGGTCACGCCGGCGAGGCCGGGAAAGTGCTTCAAGGTGCCGCGTACGCCAGCGGATTCAAGGCCTTGCTCGTAAGCGAGCGCCACCTGCGCGGTGAGCGCGGGGTCGGCCGAGATGGCGCGTTCGTCGATGCGGGTGTGGAAGTCCCAGCGGCCCGGCGCACGGCCGGTGCGCAGATCGACCACGGGGCTGAAGTTGAGCGTGATGCCCAGTGCCGCGAGCGACCTGCCCTGCTGCGCGCCGTAGGCATGGGCGCGCTGCGCGAGTTCGGCCTCGGGCACGTCGGCGTCCAGCAGCGTGGCGAGGCCCGGCTGGCGTTCGATCAACGGTGAAAGGCGCGATACGGCACCGCCTTCCTGATCGGTCGCAACGATGAGCGGCGGCAGGCCGGCCTCGCGGCGCAGCGTCTGCAAGCCATCGATCTCTTCGCGCAGTGCAGCGGCGGTGCGGCCTCTCACATTGCGGCCGGTGATGAACACGCCGCCGATCAATCCCTTGCGAGCGAGTTCACGCAGGTCCTTCGCGTCGTCATAACCGACCATGAAATGTGCGCCGAGCGTCTGCGCCACGGATCCGGATGCGGCCGACACTTCGGCACGGTGCTGCAGGCTCGCCGCTTCATTGCCCAGGACCGTGAGCAGCGCCGCGAACACCAGGCCGAGCGACACAGGCCGCAGCGCGCGGCGCCCGAAGTGCCATGCGGCCACCGCGCCCAGTGCCAGTGCGCCCAGCAGCATCGGCAACTCCCATGCACGCATGAAGCGCAGATGGGGGTCCTTCAGGTGCCAGGCCCAGAACCACAGCGCTGCCAGGGCCAGCCAGCCCAGGGCGCCGAGCGCGAACCGCAAGAGCTTCATGCGCCTTGCGTCACCGGTTCAGCGCGCCGCGACAGCGCGTACCAATCGACCTTGCGCGTCACGAGCATCAGCGTGGCCAGCATGCCGAAGATCAGCAGTGCGCCGAGCAGCAGTGCATTGCTTTCGGAGGCCAGCAGTCCATAGAGCGCGCCATAGAGCAGTGCGACGAAAGCGCCGAACGACAGTCCGCGCTGCCAACCGCCCAGCACCGCGCTGAAATACACGGCAAGCAATGCGACGCTGGCGCTGGCCGCACCCGCATAGGCCATCCAGAACGCGAATTTCTCCGACAGCGCAAGCAGGAGCAGGAAGAAGAGCGCAATCGAGAGGCCGACCAGGCCGTACTGCACCGGATGCAGGCGCAGCTTGCGGAAGAGCTCGAACATGAAGGCCGCCATCAGCACCAGGCCGATGAAGAGCATGCCGTACTTGCCGGCGCGCGTGCTCATCGAATAGACGTTGATCGGCTGTGCGAGCGACACGTCGAAGGTCTGCAGCGTGCCGAGGTTGCGGCGCGAGGCGCCGACCGTCACTGCTGCTGCGGTATCGTTGGCATTGCTGCGCCCGGAGAGGCCTGCGCGCACCTGTTCACGCGCCGAGGTCACGAGCGACGACACGCGCCAGTGCGCATCGAAGCCCTGCGGCGTCACGTTGCGCTGCGCGGCGAGAAAGCGGCCGCCGAAGCTCGGATGCGCCCAGGGCGAGGTGAGATGCGCCGTGGTGTCTTCGGCAATGGGCGCGATCGCGAGCGTGTCCTGTCCGACCAGGCCGAGCTTCATCATGAAGGTGAGCGGCGCGTCGGCCTGCCATGCGGCCAACGCGGCACCGGTCAGCGGGGCATGGATGCCATCGGCGAACCAGGCGTCGTCGGCAATGCCCGGCACGCGTTGTTTGAAGCGCAAGGCCTCGCCGCCCATCGCCAGCGCCGGCGAGCCGTCGAGGCCGCGCAGGTCGCTCACGTTGAACGCGACGAAAGGCGGCTTGAACTCGATCTTCGAATCGGATTCGCTATGGGCCACGGCCTTCGGATCGAAAGCCGCGAAGCCGCCGGTGAGCGTGGCGTTGAGCGTGTAGAACGGAATCTTGAAGATGCCGCGGTAGCGCTCCTGCGGCGCCATCGAGCCTTCGATGTGCAGCTTGTCGGGGAACACCACGTGGGCCATTTCCTTGCTGCGCGGCTCCTGGCCGATCACCTTGCCCTGCGCGTCGCGCAGCGGTTCCATCCAGCGCTCCACATACGGCACCAGCAGCAGCGGGCCGACCATGGTCTGCTGGCCTGCGTAGGTGTCGGCGAGTTCCTGGGCCGCCTCGCGCTGGCTCTCGCCGCGTCCGCGGTTGATCGAATCGATCTCCGCCAGCGGAATGCAAAGCAGCAGCAGCAGGAACAACAGGCCGGCCACTTTCACCAGCATGGAACTCTGAAGCGCTTTCAGGAACTGAAGCATGATTTTTCTCCTC
The DNA here is from genome assembly GCF_056402375.1 of Variovorax sp. P4_B10. Classification (NCBI taxonomy): domain Bacteria; kingdom Pseudomonadati; phylum Pseudomonadota; class Betaproteobacteria; order Burkholderiales; family Comamonadaceae; genus Variovorax; species Variovorax sp. P4_B10. The sequence continues at coordinate 33,314 of NZ_JBFUHN010000024.1, forward strand.
GTCTGTAGCGAAGCGGCGATGCTCGCTGCGCGAGCCGAAGGCTGTGTGAAGCGCGCGGGCGGCTTCACTTCACACAGACTTCACACAGCGGGGTGTTCGCCGCCGGCGACTTCAAAGAGCCTTCCAACTGCCTTCTCGTGCGGTGCCGACAGTGGGGGCTGTGCAAGTTCGCACGGACAAGGACCCCCGCCATGGATGCCTCCACCACCCCACGTCCCGGCCGTTGGCTCTGGCTCGTCACCGTGAGCCTGGCGACCGCGGGCTTCATCGCCATGGGCGTGCGCCCGGTGCATGCGCAGGAAGCGCCCGCCGGTCCGCGCCTGAAGACGGAAAGCCCGTACTTCTTCGTCAAGAGCGACGATCCTTCGGTCGACCGCCTGCCGCTCAAGGGCACGGAAGTCGCCGTGAAGATCTCGGGCGTGATCGCCGACGTGACGGTCACGCAGACCTACCGCAACGAAGGCCAGCGGGCCATCGAAGCCAAGTATGTTTTCCCCGGTTCGACCAAGGCGGCCGTGAGCGGCCTCAACGTGCGGCTGGCCGATCGCCTGATCACCGCGCAGATCCGCGAGAAGCAGCAAGCCAGGATCGAATACGACACCGCGAAGAAGGAAGGCAAGACGGCCGCATTGCTCGAGCAGCACCTGCCCAACGTGTTCCAGATGAATGTCGCGAACATCCTGCCCGGCGACGACGTGAAGGTGGAGCTGCGCTACACCGAGCTGCTGGTGCCGCAATCGGGCAACTACGAATTCGTGTTCCCGACCGTGGTCGGCCCGCGCTACAACAGCCCGCAGTCCGAAAACGCGCAGGCCAGGTGGGTCGCACAGCCGACGTTGCGTGCCGGCGTGGCGCCGGGCACCAGCTTCAAGCTCAAGGCCACCATCGACACGCCGATGGGCCTGAAGGAAGTGCGCTCGACCACCCATGCCATCGACGTGAAGAAGAGCGACGAAGACCAGCACGCCGACATCACGCTCACGGCCGATGGCCGCCCGGCCGACAACCGGGATTTCGTGCTCGACTACCGCCTTGCGGGCGAGAAGATCGAATCGGGCCTGATGCTCTACAAGGGCCAGGGCCAGAACGCGGATGGAAGCGCGGAGAACTTCTTTCTCGCGATGATCGAGCCGCCCAAGGCCGTGGCCGCTAGCGCCATTTCGCCGCGCGACTACATCTTCGTGGTCGACATCTCGGGCTCGATGCACGGCTTTCCGCTCGACACCGCGAAGACGGTGCTCGAACGCCTGATCGGCGGGCTGCGCCCGAGCGACACCTTCAACGTGCTGCTGTTCTCGGGCAGCAACAGGATGCTCTCGCCCCGATCGGTGCCGGCCACGCGCGCCAACATCGAGCAGGCGCTGGCAACGATCAAGAACTACAGCGGCAGCGGCAGCACCGAACTGATTCCCGCGCTCAAGCGTGTCTACGCCGAGCCCAAGGAAGACAACGTGTCGCGCACCGTGGTCGTGGTGACCGACGGCTACGTGACGGTCGAGCGCGAAGCCTTCGAGCTGGTGCGCAACAACCTTTCGAAAGCCAATGTGTTCGCCTTCGGCATCGGCTCCTCGGTGAACCGCAGCCTGATGGAGGGCATTGCACGCGCCGGCATGGGCGAGCCCTTCATCATCACCGACCCGGTCCAGGCCCCCGAGCAGGCCGCGCGCTTCCGCCGCATGGTCGAGTCGCCGGTGCTCACCAACGTGAAGGCCACCTTCGGCGGCCTCGATGTGTACGACGTGGAGCCGCAGGCCCTGCCCGATGTGCTGGGCGAGCGCCCGGTGATCGTGTTCGGCAAGTGGCGCGGCGAAGCCAAGGGCCGCGTGATCATCGAAGGCCAGGGCGCCGGCGGTCCGTACCGCCAGGAAGTGCGCATCGACGACCGCACCCGCCTGGACACCGCCGCGCTGCGCACGCTGTGGGCCCGCCATCGCATCCAGAGTTTGAGCGACCAGGAAGCGCTCGAAGGCAGCGCCGCTTTCAAGGACCGCATCACCGAGCTCGGCCTGAAGTACAGCCTGCTCACGCAGTACACCAGCTTCATCGCGGTCGACAAGGTGGTGCGCAACCTCGCACCGCAGAACAGCGTGGACGTGAACCAGCCGCTCCCGATGCCGCAGGGCGTGAGCGACCTGGCGCTGGGCGCCGAGGTGCCGAGCACACCCGAACCCGAGTCGCTTGGTGCCATTGCCGTCGTGCTGTCGATGCTCGCGATGCTGCGCCGCCGCGCGCGCCGCAACGACGCACGCCGCTTCACCGCCTGAACGAGAACGAGAGAAGAAAAATGTCTCTGGCAACGCTCGCCCACCGTCATCCGCGCATCGTGGACTGGGGCATTCACATCGACCGCACGCCGGCTGCAGGCTGGCTTGCGCTGCAGTTCGCCGCGCTGACGCCGACCTGGGCCTGGATGGTCCAACGCATGCGCGACGGCTCCGACGATCCCTTGGGTCTTGTGGCGCTGGTCGCGCTTGCCGCGTTGGCATGGCAATGCCGGTGCGAGCTGCGCGCCTCGCCGCGGCTGGGATGGCTGGCGTTGGCGGGGATCGGCACCGTGCTTGCGACGCTGCTGCGCTTCGGGCTCGGTTTCGTGCCCGCAATGCCGCCACTGGCGGCCGGGTTGGTGGCGGTGCTGGCACTGGCCTGCGGGTTGCTGGCCTTCCTGCCGAGGCGTGTGGCTGCACTGCCGGTGGCGGGCCTCGCGGTGCTCGCGCTGCCGCTGCTGTCGTCGCTGCAGTTCTACGCGGGCTATCCGCTGCGCGTGGTGACGGCCGAGGCCAGCCGCTGGCTGCTCGCGCCGGGCTTCGACGTGGCGCGCGAAGGCACGAGCCTGATGGTGGACGGCCGCCTGGTGATCGTCGATGCGCCCTGCTCGGGCGTGCAGATGGTGTGGCTGGGCTATTTCACGGCCTGTACCGTCGCGCTGTGGGCGCGTCGCAGCGACCGTGCATTCCTGGGCCGCCTGCCGATGGTCGGCCTGCTGGTGCTGGGCGGCAACATCGTGCGCAACAGCGTGCTGGTCGCCTTCGAAGGCGCGGGCCATGCGCTGGCACCCTGGGCGCACAACACGCTGGGGCTTTTCGTGCTGGCGGTCGTGTGCGGCGGAATCGCACGCCTGATGGTGCCCGCGCGCGCCGTTCCGGAACTCGCCGATCACCCGATTCCGGGCCTGATCACCACGCAAGGAGGCTGCCATGTCGACACCATTCTTTGAGCGCTGGTTCGCGAACCATTTCATCAATCGCATCGGGCACAAGACGGCTTTCGCGTCGGCGATGCTGCTGTGCATGTTGTGGTCGACCGCCGCCGCACTGCGCGCGCCGGCCATCCCCGCCGCGATGGCCGCTTCGYACGAATGGCCGAGAGAATGGGACGGTGTTCCATTGCGCCCGTTGGCGCTGAGTGAGGTCGAGCAGCGCTTTGCCGACCGTTTTCCGGGCGCCATCGGCCGCATGACCGACGGCACGCAGACCCTGGTGATGCGCGAGGTGAAGCAGCCCACGCGCATGCTGCATCCGGCGGCGGATTGCTACCGCGCGCTCGGCTACCGCATCGAACAGGCGCGGCTGGAACGCGATGCGCAGGCGCGTTTGTGGCGCTGTTTTGTTGCGCAACGGCACGGCGCGCAAAAGTTCCGCGTTTGCGAGCGCATCGTCGATGCTCAAGGCACGGCTTTCACCGACACTTCAGCCTGGTACTGGTCGGCGGCCAGCGGGCAGTCGACCGGTCCGTGGCAAGCCGTCACGGTGGCGAGACCGATGTGAGAGCGTGTTTGTGAAGAAGACCTTGCGATTCGTGTTTTTCGGGCTGCTGGCCCTTGTGTTGACAGCGCTTGCAGCTATCTTTTTGATAGTGAAAATCGCGCTGGCACCGGCAGCGGGCGAATGGAGCACCACGGTGAAGGCCGGGCCGATGCATTTCGACATCGGCGTGCCGACCGCCGTGCGGCTGGCCACCTCGTCCTGGTTCGCGCCGCGGCTCGACGGCCATTCGCTCGACACCCGTTTCGGCACCGTGCGCTTCAGCTGGACAGAAGCGACCGGCATGCAGGAAATGCGTTGTGCGCCTTGCAGCGTCGAAGTCCCGGCGCTCGGCGCGCAGCCCATCAAGGTCGAACGCCTGATCGCCACCGTGCGGCGCGACGGCAACACACTGAACGGAACCTTCGAAGCCACGCCCCGGACCACCGAGACGGATGTGCTCCAGGGCCAATGGGAAGGCCGCCTGGCGCCCAGGAACCTCCAGCTCAGCGTCAAGGTGCAGGACGCGCCCATCGCCCGCTGGTACGCGGTGCTGGTGCCCACGTTGCCCGAGCTGCAGCGCGCGCGCATCGGGGGCACACTGACACTGAGCGGGCACTTGGTGCTGCCCGAAGCCACCTTCGCGGTGCAACCCATCATCAGCCAGTTCACGGTCGAGGGGCTGGGCACCGAGGCGATGCTGGGGGCCCGCACCAGTTGCGGCCCGTCCGCCAGGCTGGCCAACGACAGCTGGCTGGCGCGCGCGGTCATCGCGGCCGAAGACCAGCGCTTCTTCACTCACGCGGGCTACGACCTGACCGAGATCCTCGCGTCGATCGACAACAACCAGAAGGACGGCCAACTCAAGCGCGGCGGCAGCACGCTCACGCAGCAGCTCGTCAAGCTGCTGGTGACGGGCAGCGACCGCACGGCCGAGCGCAAGCTGCGCGAACTGCTCTATGCGGTCGAGATGGAGCAGACGCTGGGCAAGGCCCGCATCCTGCAGCTCTACCTCGACAACGCGCCCTGGGGCGGCAACATCTGCGGCGCCGAGGCCGCGGCGCGGCGCTACTTCAAGCGCAGCGCGCGCACGCTGGAACCCGCGCAGGCCGTGTGGCTCGCCGCAATGCTGCACAAGCCGCAGGCCGTGCTCGAACAATGGCGGCGTGACGGGCGCATCGACCCGGACCGCACCAAGTGGGTCGCCGAAGGCGTGCGCGGCATCAGCCGCAACCAGCGCGAAACGCTGCTCAAGAGCGTGGCGGCGGCCAAGTTCATCGCACCGGAGGCCAATACGCCATGAGCGCCGCGCCGGACTGCCCCAGGCATGCTCGCGCCGCAGTGCGAAGCACGGAGGTATTCCAATGACCGCAGCAACGAACATTGCCGACATCGAGGCCATCGAGCGCGCCACCGTCGCGGCGGTGGCGCCCGAGGCGTCCGAAGAACTCGACGGCTGGCTGCTGCCCTTCGATGGCGGCACCGTCAAGCGCGCCAGGTCGGCCGTGCCGCTGCACCGCAGCGCGGTCGACCACACCACGCTCGATCGCATCGAGGACCGCTACGACAGCCGCCAGGTCGCGCCGGCGTTTCGCCTGGCCGATGCCGACTGCTTCGACGGGCTGCGCGCCGAACTGGAGCGGCGGCACTATGTCGACGACAACCCCACCTGCGTGCAACTCGGGTCGCTGCAGCGCATGCGGCAGGCGGTTGCGGGCGGCGGCGCGCTGGCCGACGTCGACCGCGCGCCCGACGATGCCTGGGCGGCGCTGTTTCTCGGCGAAGGTTTCGATCCGGTGGATGGCGCCCATCGCGTGCGTTCGCTGGCCCGCGCCAAGGGTTCGCTGTACGCCAGCGTTCGCGAAGGYGGCCGCACCGTGGCGGCGGGTGCGATGGCTTTCGGGCATGGCTGGGCCAGCGTGCACGGCATGCGGACCGACAAGGCGCACCGCGGCAAGGGGTTGGCGGGGCGCGTGCTCGCGGGGCTTGCCCAGGCTGCGCTGACAAGGGGTTTCGAGCGCGTGTTCCTGCAGGTCGATGCCCAGAACCATCCCGCGCTGGTGCTCTACCGCCGCGCCGGCTTCCAGACCCAATGGCAATACCGCTACTGGCAGCGGCAGCAGTGGCCGAGATAGGCTGACAACGGGGCCGTACATCCCCACCGGTGGCGCGGTCGCAGGGTTAGTGACACCATGGGGCGCATGAAGAAGAACGCCAACCACCCCACCGAACCTGTCGTCACGCCCCGCGGTCTCGACCACATCGTGGCGGGTGTTTCCACCAGCGATGGCGACGGTGTCAAACTCACCCGCGTGCTGCAGCAGCCGCTGCAGAAACGGCTCGATCCCTACCTGATGCTCGACGCCTTCGACAGCGACAGCCCGGGCGACTATATCGGCGGCTTTCCGAACCATCCGCACCGGGGCTTCGAAACCGTCACTTACATGATCGCGGGCCGCATGCGGCATCGCGACAGCGCGGGCCATGAAGGGCTGCTCGAGAACGGTGGCGTGCAGTGGATGACCGCCGGCCGCGGCCTCGTGCACAGCGAGTTGCCCGAGCAGGAAGAAGGGCTGATGGAAGGCTTTCAGCTCTGGCTCAACCTGCCCGCGAAGGACAAGATGCGCGAGCCGTGGTACCGCGACATCCAGAGCGAAGAGATTCCCCAATACACGACGGCCGAAGGCGTGCATGTGCGCGTGATCGCGGGCGCGAGCCACGGCATCGAAGGCGCGGTGCGGCGCGAGCACACCGAGCCGCTCTACCTCGACATCACGCTGCCGCCGGGCGCGGAGTTTGCGCAGCCGCTGCCGCACGACCACAACGCGCTGGTCTATGTGTTCCGCGAGTCGCTCTGGATCGCGGGCAGCGAAGTGCCGACGCGCCGCATGGCCATCCTCGCCAACGACGCCGAAAGCGACGGCGTGGTGCTGCGTGCCGGCGCCACCAACCACAGCCCGGCGCGCGCGCTGCTGATCGCCGGCAAGCCGCTGCATGAGCCAATCGTGCAGTACGGCCCTTTCGTCATGAACACGCAGGAAGAGGTGAAGCAAGCGGTGCAGGACTTTCAGAGCGGCCAGCTCGGCTGAGGCCTCCGCAGCCCAATAAGTCACGGAAAACACCGTGCGCCGCCTTGCGGTTCATCATTCTTTACGCAAGCTCACTCCCGGCTAACGGAGGCGATACAGAGGTCTTCCACACTTCGTTTCACCTGCTGCCCCTCGGTGGCGGGCTTCTTCGAAAGGAAGCACTTCTCATGATTTCTCTTCGCCAACGCATCGTCTGGGCCAGCCTGCTGGGTTCCGCCGCTCTCGCTTCTTCGGGTGCCTTCGCTCAAGCGCCGGCCGCAACCGCCACTCCCGCGCCTGCCGCTGCCGTGGCCCAGGCCGACACCACCGCCGCACCCAAGGCGCAGCACCAGCGCATGGATCCGGCCCAGCGCATGGAGCGCATGAAGGAGCACCGTGCCAAGCGCCTTGCCGCGCTGAAGGAAAAGCTCAAGCTGACCGCGGCCCAGGAAAGTGCGTGGACGTCCTACGCCACGGCCAACCAACCGCCGGCCGGCCCGCGCCCGCAGCGCATGGACCGTGCGGAATTCGCCAAGCTGACCACGCCCGAACGCCTGGAACGCATGCAGGCCCGCCAGGCCGAGCGCAGCGCGATGTTCGCCAAGCGCGCCGAAGCCACGAAGACCTTCTATGCCGCGCTGACGCCTGCGCAGCAGAAGACCTTCGATGCCGAAACGGTGCACGCCGGTGACCACGGCCATCGCTTCCACCGCGGTCATGAAGGCCACGAACGCGGCGCAGCACCCACCAAGAGCTGAGCTGTCGACCGCCGGTGACGGCGGCAACGAAAAAGCCCGCAACGCTTCGAGCGTTGCGGGCTTTTCTTCTGTTCAGGGGAGGGTTCCTACTGCGGCGTCCCCGTCTTTTCGGTCGGATTGGTCGGCACCTCCGGGCGCTCGCCCCTCTGGCCGAACTGCGGCTTTACCTTGCGCGCCTGCTGGCTGACTTCCGCGCGGGACATCTCGCCGGTCGGACGCGGCATGGCGTTGGGTTGGTGGTTGACCGTGGTCGTGGCTTCGCCCTTGGGCACCATGCTGTTGGCGTTGTTGCGGTTCTGCGCACGCGCCTCGGCCTTCACGGCCTCGCGGGAAGCGGGCATCGAAGCGTCGGGGCGCTGGGGCGGATTCGCCACGCCGGCCGGCGTCATGGTGCTCGCTTCGCCGCTCACCGAGGGATCGGGCTGTGCGGGGATCGACGTCGCCTGGGCCATGGCGGCGCCTGCCGCGCCCATCAACACGGCCAGCACCGCGCCTCTGAAGATTCCTGTCTGCTGTTTCATGATGTGCTCCTTTTGCTTGTCTCTCGGACGAGTGACGGATGAAAAACCGTGGGCCGTTTTTTTCGAAGCCCTGAAACCACCGTAGGAGCCCCCCGAAGCCCGCAGTGTGGGGGTGCGGCAGGCCTGCCTGTAGGAGCCGGCCTCCCGCGCGCGAAAGGCACGGAAGAAGGTGGTGTGTTCCTACAGGCCTTGCCTGCGCGGCAACGTACAACTGAAAATCAATGTCCTCTTCCCCGATTCCGGTTGCTGCCGTGCCCACGCCGACCTCGCTCAAGGTCATGACGGTGAATACCCACAAGGGCTTCACTGCGCTCAACCGCAGATTCATCCTTCCCGAGCTGCGCGATGCCGTGCGCACGGTGGGTGCCGACGTGGTGTTTTTGCAGGAGGTGCTGGGTACCCATTCGCGCCACTCGCGCAAGGTCAGCAATTGGCCCGAGGCGCCGCACTACGAGTTCCTGGCCGACACGATATGGCCGCAGTTCGCCTACGGGCGCAATGCGGTGTATCCGAAAGGTCACCACGGCAACGCGGTGCTGTCGAAGTTTCCGATCGTGCATTTCCGCAACCACGACGTATCGGTGAGCGGCCCCGAGAAGCGCGGCCTGCTGCACTGCGTGCTGCGACTGCCGGGCCGCACCGTCGATGTCCATGCGATCTGCGCGCACCTGGGCCTGGCCGAATCGCACCGGCAGCAGCAGCTCGAACTGCTCTGCCACATCGTGCGCGACGAAGTGCCCGCCGATGCGCCGCTGATCGTGGCCGGCGATTTCAACGACTGGCGCAACCGTGCGCACGACGTGCTGGCAGAGGGCGCTTCGCTGCGTGAAGTGTTCGTGCATGCGAACGGGCGAGCCGCCAAGACTTTCCCGGCGCGCTTTCCGGTGCTGCCGCTGGACCGCATCTACGTGCGCAATGCCGGCGTGCACGCGCCCGTGGTGCTGCCGCGCAAGCCCTGGTCGCATCTCTCGGACCACGCTCCGCTGGTAGCGGACATCGATCTGTGAGCGGGGCTGCACCATGAGCAATGGCAACCACTGGATCGGCGGGAACCGCATCGCGCTGCTCGAGAACGGCGAGGAGTTCTTTCCGCGCGTGTTCGACGCGATCCGGCAGGCGCAGCGCGAAGTCATCATCGAGACCTTCATCCTGTTCGAGGACAAGGTCGGTCTGGCGCTGCATGCCGCGATGCGTGCGGCGGCGCAGCGCGGCGCGAAGGTCGACCTGATGGTCGACGGCTTCGGTTCGCCCGACCTCTCGCGCGAGTTCATCCAGGGGCTGACCTCGGCCGGCGTCAAGGTGCGGGTGTTCGACCCCGGCCAGCGCTTCCTGGGCCAGCGGTTGAACATGTTCCGCCGCATGCACCGCAAGATCGTGGTGGTCGACGGCGAGCGTGCATTCGTCGGCGGCATCAACTACTCCGCCGACCATCTGCTCGACTTCGGTCCCAAGGCCAAGCAGGACTATGCGGTGGAACTCGCGGGCCCCATCGTGGCGGAGGTGCATCAGTTCGCGTTGCGTGCCATCGCCGTCGGCGACAAGGGCGCCGGCTGGTTTCGCCGTAGGCTCAGGCAGGCGCCGCCGGTGCGCCAGACAACGGCCGGCGAGGCCGACGCGATCTTCGTGACGCGCGACAACCGCCGCCACACCAACGACATCGAGCGCCACTACCGTGCTGCGATCCGCACCGCACGCGAGCGCATCGTGATCGCCAACGCGTATTTCTTTCCGGGCTACCGGCTCATCCAGGAATTGCGCCGCGCGGCACGGCGCGGCGTGGACGTGCGGCTCATCCTGCAGGGCGAGCCCGACATGCCGATCGTGAAGACGGCCGCCAGCATGCTCTACCACCACCTGCTGCATGCCGGCGTTCGCATCTACGAGTACTGCGACCGTCCGCTGCATGGCAAGGTGGCGCTGATGGACGACCGCTGGAGCACCGTGGGCTCGAGCAACCTCGACCCGCTGAGCCTGTCGCTCAATCTCGAGGCCAACGTGGTCGTGCGCGACAAGGCCTTCAACGACGTGCTGTGGAACCGCATGGATCAGCTCATGCAGCACAGCTGCAGGCAGATCGACACGGCCGACCTGAGCAGCGAATGGAGCGGCTGGCGCCTGGTGCGCAGCTTCTTCCTCTTTCACTTCTTGCGCTGGTACCCGGCGTGGCTGGGCCGGTTGCCGCGCCATGCGCCCCGCCTGGCGCCCGCCGAGGCGACCGACCTCGCCGAAAGGCAGGAGACGAACGGCAAGGGCGGCGTCACCCAGACCACGGAAGCGGCCTGAACCCGCGCCCATGATGGCCCTCGCTCGCCAGTCCTGGTGGCCCTGGTTCCGCCGCGCGGCGGTGTGGGGCTTCTTCGGGCTGATTGCCTGGCTGCTGGTGAAACAGGCGCGCACCATTGACTGGGGTGCAGTGCTCGATGCGATACGTGCGCTGCCCCTGTCCACGCTGCTCGCGGCCGGCGCTTTGGCTGCCGGCAGCTTCGCGCTCTACAGCACCTACGACCTGCTGGGCCGGCACCTCACCAGGCACAAGCTCGGCGCTGGCACGGTGATGGGCGTGACCTTCATCAGCTACGCCTTCAACCTGAACTTCGGTTCGCTGATCGGCGGTGTGGCCTTCCGCTACCGGCTCTATTCGCGCCTCGGCCTCGGCAACGAGACCATCACCCGCGTGCTGGGCTTCAGCATGCTGACCAACTGGCTGGGCTACCTGGTGGTGGCCGGTGCGGCCTTCTGCTTCTGGCCGATGGCACTGCCGCCCGGCTGGAAGATCGATAGCGGCGGCCTGCGCATGCTTGGCGCGGTGTTGCTGGTGCTGTCGGCGGGCTACCTGGCGCTGTGTGCCTTCTCCAAGGGACGCGTCTGGCGCGTGCGCGGCCACACTTTCAAGACGCCGGGGCTCGCGATGGCGTTGCTGCAATTGGCGTTGTCGTGCTTGAACTGGTCGCTCATCGGCGGCGTGATCTGGCTCCTGCTGCAAGGCGAGGTCGAATACCCGCACGTGCTCGCAGTGCTGCTGGTCGGCGCCGTGGCCGGCGTCGTCACGCACGTGCCGGCGGGGCTCGGCGTGCTCGAGGCGGTGTTTGTCGCCCTGCTCTCCTACCAGGTGCCCGAAGCCACGCTGCTTGCCGCGCTGCTCGCTTACCGCGGCCTGTATTACCTGCTGCCGCTGGTGATTGCCGTGGGGGGTTACGTGGTGACAGAGGCGCGCGCCCGGCGGCTGCGAGCGGGTGCTTCCTAGGGTTGGCGTGCGATCAGCGCACACTTTGCGTTCAGAAAAGCGGGACTTCTTCACCGAACGAATTTGTTTTTGTTGCACTGCAGCAATTGCAACCGCCGAGGCCTATAGTGGGTTCTCCTCCCTCCACGCGTACCGCCTCACATGTCGTCTCTCAGTTCCACCGCCCGTCTGGCCAATCCGCTCATGCAGTGGCTCGACCTGGCCCTCAAGACCAACGAGATGCTGCTTTCTTCCGGCTCGGTGATCCGCATGCGGACCGAGCGCATCGCCAAGGCCGGGCTCACGCCCAGCGCGGCCGACCTGGCGGAGTTCCAGCTCATGGGCCACGAGAAGCTCGCCGCGGCGAGCGAGTCCGGCATCGCGATGGTGAAGCAATGGCACAGCAGCCATTTCTCGCTGGCCAACAAGGCCCTGCAGCACTGGCTTCAGGGCACCACGGCCTTCTTCTCGATGGCCGGCAGCGTCACTCCGGCGCAGGCGGCCGCACGCAGCGATGCCTTCGTACAGACCGCAGCCCGCACGGCGAGCACGGCCAGCCAGCTCTCGAGCGTCGCGGCGCGCATCGCGCGGCAGGGGCTGAAGCCGATCCATGCCGCCGCCACGTCGAACGCACGACGGCTGGCCGAACTGCAATCCTGACGGAGAGGAAAAAGCGGCCTCAGGGCCGCGCAGGCACCAGGGTCAGCAGCGTGATTTCCGAAGGCGCGCCAAAGCGCTTCGGCGGGCCCCAGTAGCCCGTGCCGCGGCTCACATAGATCCACATGTCGTGCAGCCGGTGCAGGCCCGACGTAAAGGGCTGCTGCATCGGCACGAACAGGTTCCACGGAAAGAACTGGCCGCCATGCGTGTGGCCCGAGAGCTGCAGCTGGTAGCCCGCCGCAGCCGCCAGCGGTGCGCTGCGTGGCTGGTGTGCCAACAGCACGCGCGTGTGCACCAGCGGTGGCGCGTCGAACAGCGCGAGGTGCGGATCGCTGGCATGCGCGGCGTCGAAGTGGCCTGCGGTGAAATCGGTCACGCCGGCCAGCACGAGTGCGCTTTCGAACAGCTCTTCATCGGTCTGCGCGCCGCGCACGTTGCGCGTCTGCAGCACCACGTGTTCGTTGAGCAGCACCTTCAGGCCCAGGCGGCGCAGTTCGTCGATCCAGGCGTGTGCGCCCGCGTAGTACTCGTGATTGCCCGTGACCACGAAGGTGCCGTGGCGAGCGCGCAGGCCCGCCAGTGGTGCGATGTGCTCGCGCAGTTCGGGCACGCTGCCGTCCACGAGATCGCCGGTGATCGCGATGGCATCGGCGCCGAGCCGGTTGACCGCGTCGACGATGCGCTGGATGTACGCACTCCTGATCGTCGGGCCGACGTGGATGTCGCTGAGCTGCGCGATCGTGAAGCCTTCGAGCGCCGTCGGCAGGCCGCGGATCGGAATGTCGACGCGCTTCACGCCCGCGGTGCGGCGCGCATTGACGAAACCGATCAGCGAGGTGCCCGTGGCCATCGCCAGCACCGCCAGCGCGCTCCATGGCAGCAGCGCATCCCAGCGGACCTGCACGCTGCCCAGCGCGCTCACCAGCCAGATGAGCAGCAAGCCGGCATCGCGCACCAGCGTCAGTACGAACATCGACGAGAACCAGCCCATGCTGATCAGGCCGACCCACTTGAGCACGTTGCCCATCGAGGCGTTGCGCGCAATGCGGCGCGAGACGAAGGGCAGCGGAATCGTGACGGCCGATACCGCCAGCACCACCAGCACCACCAGCGCCAGCGGCCACGCAGGCGTGAGCATTGCCAGCGCGGGCAGCAGACGCAGCGCTATATAAACGTGCAGCAGCGCGGTCAAGGCGCTCAAGGGGCGGATCGGCATCGGGGCAATGGGTGCGGGCATTGCCCGGGATACACCATCTGCAAGGCGCATGCCGCGCATTCAAGGCGCCCGAAGCGGCGGAGTTAGCTATTTTTTCTATAGCGCACGACGCCCGGATAGCGGGGTGTTGTGGCTTGGCGAGCACCAGAAATTCGTGGCTGTGGCGAGCCGTGCCGGTGCCCTGTGCCGCCGCGTTACTGCACCGTGCGCGTGCCGGCCGAAGCCATGTCGGTGCCTGCAGGCCACACGAAGGTGGCCTTGGTGGGCCCGCCCTGCGGCACATTCAGGGACTGCTTGAGCGTCTGGCTGCCGATTCGCGCCTCGACCTCGTAGGTGCCCGGTTCCAGCCGCGCCACCATGAACGGGCCGCCCGACACCACGTTGTCGAGCAGTGCGGTGCCGCTGCTGTCGCGCACCGTGACATGCACGTCGGCCGCGAAATCGGCGCCCTTGCGGTCCTTGATCGCGAATTCGAAGGTGGCGGGCCAGCGTGGCGACACCGTCTCCATCAGCTGCGCTTCATCGCTGCCGATGCCGCCGCTCATGTATTCGATGCCATGTGTCATGTAGATCGGCGGATTCACCGCGGCATGGGCCGACGAAAGCGCCCCGAGCAGGACGGCGCCGCACAACATGGCGGCCGCCAGCGGCCGCGTGCTCGATGGAAAACGGGGGGTCATGGTCTGAATCCTTTCCTGGACGTGGTGGCGAGAAGCCACGGCGCCACTGTGCGGCGCACGACTTAGACAAGGCTTAACGGCAACGGGCCGCGGCGCGAATGCGCGGCCGGCCGTGCAGGCTGTTGTTGTTCGCTCAGCGCGTGGTCTGTGCCAGCGCCTGTGTCTGCGGCAGAGGGGGCGTCACCGAAGCCATGTCGAAGTTCGACGGCCAGACGAACACCGCGCGGGCCGGCACGCCGTTGAACACGACCAGCGATTGCGTGAGCGTGAGCCCGCCCAGCGTGACATTCACGTCATAGGCGCCCGGGTTGAGTCGCGCAAGCATGTAGGGCGCCTGCGTCTGCACATCCATGACCATCTCGCCGGTGTATCTCTGGCGCACCTGGATCGATGCCTTGGCCGGGAAGCCGGCCTGCTGCGCGCCTTTGCCGTCGCTCACGCCGAGTTCGATCGTCGCGGCCCAGCGCGGCGACACCATTTCCATGAATTCAGCCTCGCCCTTGCCTGCACCGCCACACATGTACTCGACGCCTTGCGCCACCTGGATGGGCGGGGTCGAGAAAGCGTGGGCCGGCGACACGGCCCCGAGGAATGCTGCTGTACCGCCCAGTACCAAAGCAGCCAGAGGCTGCCGGAGACGCTTAGGGTTCATTGCTTGTTGTCCTCGATCTTGCATGACGTGAAATCCGTCGAGGATTTTGCTTAGCAAGAGTCGGGCTAGATATAGCGTTTACGAGGAACGATCCTCGAAACGAAGTTGAACGCTATTGTTTTAATAGCTGATGACGTCAGTGTGACGGGCGTCGCAGCCGTTTTCGCACCTCAACCTCACGGAAACCCTGAGACGCAACGCTTTTGGGCGAGGTCCGACCGCGTGCAGGCTCGGGTCTACAGCGGTGCACGCATCGGGTGTAGGGGCCAGATCGCCCGCCGCACACGGCACCCACCCCGCCTTCGAAGTGCCGGGCGGCACAATGTCCGGTGAAATTCCTGGTCAGGGTTTCGTGGAAATCAGCAGCATGACGAGGGAGGACGACATCGATGCAGCAGGAGGTTCAAGAGGTTCCCTACAACGACGCGCCAGATGCGCTGCGGCGGAGGTTCGCGTTGCTGCAGCATCGCGCAACGCCGGATGCGGGACCGATGCCGGAAGAGAGCACGCCAGAACTGCTGCACGATCCTGCGCTGAACGCGCGCTCTTTCTATTCACCGGTGAACGGCGAGATCGCCAGCTATGCCGCGGTCGTTCGCAAGACCATCACGCACGGTGAGCAGGTGTTCGACATGGCTGGACTCAGTTGCGTGGCCACGGACCCGAATTTCCAGGCGCGTGGCTTCGGTTTGCGTACGGTGGCTGCAGCGACGCGTTGGATCGAACAGAGCCCTGTCGATTTCGGCATCTTCACCTGCGATCCGCCTCTCGCCTATTTCTATGCGCGAGCTGGCGCGTGGCCCGTGGTCAAGGATGTGGTGCTGGTTGGCAGCCGCGACGATGGCGCCTTGCGAAGCGACCTCCTGGGCAAGGCCGTGCTGATGCGCCTCTTCTCTGCGAAAGCGCGTGCCGCCGCATCGACACTCAGCCACACGGTGATCGATCTTGGTCTGCCGGTGGGGCATTTCCTGTAATGGGAAGAAAACCCGGATGCCATGACGCGCGTTGCGTTCAGCACTGGAACTCGTAGCCCGTTCCCCTGACTGCATGCAGCGGCAAGGAGATACCCGCAGCAAATGCCTTGCGTCGAAGCCGGCTGACGATGGCGTCAACTCGCTGCAGATCAAACTGATCCAGGTCGCCGCCCAGCGTCGCGGCGAGCTGTTGGCGATCCACGGGCTTGTTTCGCTGTTTGAAAAGAAGGCCCACAAGGGACCGTTCGGAAGTCGTGAGCCGGATGGTTCGCCCCTTCGGATCGCGTAACACCCAGTTCCCTTCCAACAAGCCCCAATGCCCGGTCCCGCTGGACTCGGGAGGCGTTGGCGACGATGTGGGGTCGACCATGCTGTTCGAGAGGCCCATGCGCCGACCAATCCCCTCCAGGGTCGCCGCCAACTCCTCCGGATGCACCGGCTTCACGAGATAGGCATCAGCCCCGCCGCGCATCCCGTGAACGCGATCATCCAACGCGCCCCGTGCCGTGGCGAACACGATTCCGACATTGCTGGCAGAGCGAAGGTGCCGTGCGATCGAAAAGCCGTCCTCATCGGGCAATTTGACATCAATGATGACGATATCGCAGCGAGAGACAGCAAATGCGCGGTAGAACGCGGAAGCGCTCCCAAACCCGGAAGCCTTGAAACCCATTTGATTGAGGCTGTAGACCAATGCTTCCTGCAAATCTTCCTCGTCTTCAATCACATAGACGCTCGGCATCTTGGCGGCGGGCGGCCTTAAATCATCCATGGCATTCCTCGCACTCGGACTTCGGAAGAGGCGAATATTTTAGAGGAATCCCGGCGGCTGGAAACATGTAATTTGCGATTTGTCATGAGAACAAACCATCAATCGACAGGGCTAAGGAATTTTTTTTTGGTCGTGCTGCTTTTCGTGGCTCAGCACGTCGGCGCCACCGTTCTTTTGAAAGGCCAGGGACTGGATCAACCCGTGATGCTGGCAAGGAATGTCGAATTCTTCCTCGATCAGTCAAAGGAATTGACGATCGAGAAAATCCTTGCCGCGCGATCTTCGATCGAATTTCAATTCAATGACGCCCTGTCACTTCGCGGTGACGCCGGCGCCGTGGTCTGGGTGCGGTTTTCGTTGCAGCGGGAGAGTGGTGCACCAGATGATTGGGTGGTCCAGCTGTTTCCCAATTGGCTTGACGATGTCAAAGTCTATGTGCAGAACGCCAATGGCACTCGTCTGCTGACAGAACTGGGAGATCAACACCCTTTTTCCGCTCGTACGGTAAAAACCGGTCAACTCGCCTTCTTGGCCTCGGTGCACGAGTCGCCGCAAACATTCTATTTAAGAATTCGAACCCATGGGCCTATACCTTTCGGGTTGAATCTTTGGCAAAAGGCAGGGCAAGAAGCGGAGGAAACGGGCCGAACGGTATTTTATTCTATCTACGCTGGCGGTGCCGGCGTAATGATTCTGATGGCGTTGGTTTTTTGGGGATGGACTCGGGGAGTCGTGCATTTTTTGTATGCACTGTTCTTGACGACAGCCTCGTTTTTGATTTTCTCTTTTCAGGGCTACGCCAGCTCGCTGTTGTTTCCAGACAATCCGATCGTCGCAGATCGATTTCTCGATGCAATGGTATGCGCATTCATTTCAAGCTCGACACTGTTCGTCGGCCATTTGTTCAGCTACAGACATTATTCGGCCCTGGCGGCGCGATTGCTGTCGCTCACAGCATTGTTTTTTGCAATATGCATTCCCTTTTCCCTGTTGGGGATGCTTCTTCCCTTTGCCTGGTGGATCGGCTTTCTTGGCGTCTTGATGGCGGCATTCAATAATCTATTTCTAGGCTGGCTCATATTGAAGCGGAGAGCCTATCAATACACCATTCCCGCCATTGCTTTCTTTTTGGTGAATACATCGTGGATATTCTATGGCGCCGCTCAGCTGGGATTCTTGAATCTCGAGTACTCAAGTTCTCTGAACTTGCTGACCCAAATTTCCCGAATCGTCAACCTAGCCTTGATCAATGTCGCCGTGGCGAGCCGTTGGGTGCAAATCGAGTTGAGGCTGCAAAGCGAAGGAGAGAATTCGATAAGATCCATGAAAATGGCAGAAAAGGCCATGGAGGAAAGAACGAAGCAGCGGGAGTTCGTTGCCGTCATTTCGCATGAATTCAGGACACCGCTGGCCATCGTGAGTGCCGTGTCTCATGCACTCGAGGTTTCGCCCTCAGGCAAAGATGAGCGAGTGAAATCAGCGATGATGAAAATCCGGAAGGCCGTCAATAGATTGACGATCATCATCGAAAACATCCTTCTCGACGATGCATTGGAAATGAATTCGGAGAGAGCGAAAAAAGACAAGTTCGATTTAAGGGACGTGATAGGAGACGCTCGCGCTACAGGTTTGTCCGAGGAGGATTCGCGTCTCAACGTCACTCTTGTCGAAGGTCCACTGCTTTTTGAAGGCGATCGATTGAGAATCGAAATGGCGCTTCGCAATGTCATACAGAACGCCTTGAAATATTCGCCTCCTGCATCTGCGATCGATCTTCAATGCCAGGTGATCGAGAATGTTTTTTCCGTTGATATCTCGAATTCAGGGAGCCCCATCCCCGAGGGTGAGCGAAGCACCTTGTTCGAGCGCTATTTCCGCGGAGCGCATTCTTCCAGGATTCCTGGCTCCGGGCTCGGTTTGCACATATCCCGCGCCATCGCCCGCCAGCATGGCGGAGACGTGGTGCTGATCTCCAGCGACATGGAGAGCACGACCTTTCGATTGTCATTGCCACTCGAGATTCATCGCTCCAACGCTGCCTCCTCGCCAAGCATTCCAGCCGTATCTTCTTGGTGAAGTGCCATCGGCACGATTCATCGCCTCGGCGATGAGGAGAGGCATCTCGACGCCCTGTCGAGCAATAAAAATGTGAACTATTTGGCTCTGCGAGTACAAATTCAACGCATTGCAAACAAACCCGCTTTCGTCACGAATTGACATTAATAGTCATAAACATGGTTCGGTCGAGGCAGATCCTTTGCGCCCCAGGCGGCGTTTTCGATGCTCGACAACCAGATATGCCTGATTCAATCATCCAGTGTCATTTGAAACAGACATCAATCGTCATTTTGTGTCATTGCCTGATTGATTTCAATTCCATACATTCGGCTTACAAAAAAAGATATCGAAACATACAACCCACCTCGAAAGTAATTGAGCGCATTGCGCTCGGCAAGTCTCCAATGAATCCGATTCCCTCTTATCCGCGTGATTCCGGCATCGATGCGCACCATACGACTCCCGAATCGAGGAATGTGAGCGTCAGAGGTTTCGGACCGAGCACGCGCGCCCCGTCGCTATCGCCATCGGTGGCGCTCGTGGACGACGAGGCCGCTCGGCGGGATTCACTGCACCAGTCCCTGGAGCTGATGAACTACACCTCGACGGTCTTCGAGTCGCTGACGGACCTCCTGGCAGCCCTTCAGCAAGGCGCGTGGTTCGACCTTTTGTTGCTTCCCCTGTTCACAGCCGCTGGCCGGAACCAATTGGTCGCCATCCGGAGCCTCGCGGATGTTCCCGTGCTGTTCATGGTCGGTCGCGATGACATGAAGGCGATGCAGGAAATGAACGATGTCTTTTCCAGCTTCAAGGAGATCGACTTCATACTTCTGCCGCTCGACCTGCGTGAGCTCAAGTCGAGGTTGCAGCTCTTGAAGAATCGGATCGCCGCGACCAGCTCCGACGAGAAGGTGACCTGGGGCGACTATCACTTCTGCATAGGCAGCCATACGGTGCTGCATGGTCGAGACCCGGTGCATCTGAAGCCTCTCGAGTTCGACCTTGCACTCCAATTGTTCCGGAACATGGGGCGGTTGTTGGAGAGGGATTGGCTATCGAGCGCCTTGTGGGGGACTTGTTCCGACCGCCCTTCCCGAACGCTGGATGTCTGTGCCTCGCGCATACGCGTGAAACTCAAACTGCAGGCTGGGAACGACTTCGTATTGCAGGCTGTTTACGGACGCGGATACCGGCTGCGCATGGTGGCCGCTTCGCAGGTCCGATTCGCAACGCCGGACTGAGGAAGACAAAAAAACGCCCAGCAATGCTGGGCGTTTTTCTTTTCACTGAGTGTCTCGGCAGACTGCCACCCGACAACAACTTACACGTCGATATTCGCCGCCCGCAACGCGTTCTGTTCGATGAACTCGCGCCTCGGCTCCACCTCATCTCCCATCAGCATCGTGAACACGCGATCCGCTTCGATCGCGTCGTCGATCTGCACGCGCAGCAGGCGGCGCACGGCCGGGTCCATGGTGGTTTCCCACAGCTGCTCGGGGTTCATTTCGCCCAGTCCCTTGTAGCGCTGGCGCGAGGTGGCGCGCTCGGCTTCGCTGATCAGCCACTTCATGGCCTGGCGGAAGTCGTCGACCTTTTCTTCCTTGGCGCGTTCGCCCTCGCCGCGCTTGACCAGCGCGCCCTCGGAACTCAACAGGCCGCGGAAGGTGTTGGCGGCTTCGGCCAGCGCCGCGTAGTCGGCGCCGTGCACGAAGTCCTGCGTGAGCACGCTGCTCTTGATGTTGCCGTGGTGGCGGCGGCTGATGCGCAGCAGCGGCTTGTCGGTGCGGGCATCGAATTCGCTGCTCACTTCGGCCGGCACGCCGGTGGTATTGAGCTCGCGCAGCTTGGCTTGCAGCGCCACGGCCGAGGCTTCCGCTGCGGGCGTGGTGTCGAGGTCGAGCGCCACGCCGTCGGCGATCGCGCGCAGGGCTTCGGCGTCCATGAAGTTGCGCAGGCGCGCAATCACGGCCTCGGCCAGCTGGTGCTTGCGCGCCAGTTCGGCCAGGGTGTCGCCGGTGAGCGTGGTGGAGCTCGCGCCGCCCGTCTCGATGCGTGCGTCCTTCAGCGCCACCTTGAGCAGGAAGGCGTCGAGTGCGGGGCCGTCCTTCAGGTACTGCTCCTCCTTGCCGACCTTCACCTTGTAGAGCGGCGGCTGCGCGATGTAGATGTGACCGCGCTCGACCAGCTCCGGCATCTGCCGGTAGAAGAAGGTGAGCAGCAGCGTGCGGATGTGGGCGCCGTCGACGTCGGCGTCGGTCATGATGATGATGCGGTGGTAGCGCAGCTTGGCGACGTTGAAGTCGTCCGCGCCGCCGCCCGACGTGGTCGCACCGGCGCGGCCGATGCCGGTGCCGAGCGCTGTGATCATCGTGAGAATTTCATTGCTGGTGAGCAGCTTCTCGTAGCGTGCCTTCTCGACGTTCAGGATCTTGCCGCGCAGCGGCAGGATGGCCTGGAACTTCCGGTCGCGGCCCTGCTTGGCGGAGCCGCCGGCGGAGTCGCCCTCCACCAGGTAGACCTCGCAGAGCGCGGGATCTTTTTCCTGGCAGTCGGCCAGTTTGCCGGGCAGGCCCATGCCGTCGAGCACGCCCTTGCGGCGCGTCATTTCGCGGGCCTTGCGGGCGGCTTCGCGGGCACGGGCGGCTTCGACGATCTTGCCGCAGATGATCTTGGCGTCGTTCGGGCGTTCCTGCAGGTAGTCGGTCAGCAAGCGGCCGACGATGTCTTCCACCGGCGCGCGCACTTCGCTGGACACCAGCTTGTCCTTGGTCTGGCTCGAGAACTTGGGCTCTGGCACTTTCACGCTCAGCACGCAGCACAGGCCTTCGCGCATGTCGTCGCCGGTGACTTCGACCTTCGCCTTCTTGGCGAATTCGTTCTCTTCGATGTACTTGTTGATGACACGGGTCATCGCGGCGCGCAGGCCGGTCAGGTGGGTGCCGCCGTCACGCTGCGGGATGTTGTTGGTGAAGCACAGCACCTGCTCGTTGTAGCCGCTGTTCCACTGCATCGCCACTTCGACGCCGATGTGCGTGCCGGGGATGCCGCCGTAGGTGTCGGCCGGCTTTTCGCCCGCTGCATAGAACGAGTTCGGATGCAGGACGGTCTTGCCCTTGTTGATGAACTCCACGAAGCCGCGCACGCCGCCGGTGCCGGAGAAGTCGTCTTCCTTGCCGGTGCGTTCGTCGAGCAGGCGGATGCGCACGCCGTTGTTCAGGAAGCTCAGCTCGCGCAGGCGCTTGCTGAGAATCTCGTAGTGGAAGTCGGCGTTCTCTTTGAAGATCTCCGTGTCGGGCAGGAAGTGCACCTCGGTGCCGCGCTTGTCGGTGTCGCCGATGATCTTCATGGGCGAGACCTCGAAGCCGTTCACCGTTTCGAGCAGGCGGTTCTGCACGAAGCCGCGGCTGAATTCGAGTTCGTGGATCTTGCCTTCGCGGCGCACGATCAGGCGCAGCTTCACGCTCAGCGCGTTCACGCAGCTCACGCCCACGCCGTGCAGGCCGCCCGAGACCTTGTAGCTGTTCTGGTTGAACTTGCCGCCGGCGTGCAGCTCGGTCAGTGCGATCTCGGCGGCCGAGCGCTTGGGCTCGTGCTTGTCGTCCATCTTCACGCCGGTCGGGATGCCGCGGCCGTTGTCGGTGACGGAGATCGAGTTGTCGCTGTGGATGGTGACGACGATGTCGTCGCAGTGGCCCGCGAGCGCTTCATCGATGGAGTTGTCGACGACTTCGAAAACCAGGTGGTGAAGGCCCGTGCCGTCGGAGGTGTCGCCGATGTACATGCCGGGGCGTTTGCGCACGGCTTCAAGCCCTTCGAGGATCGTGATCGAGCCTTCGCCGTAGCTTGTGTCGGCCGCTATGGCTTCGGGCGCGATGACCTGGATTTCAGGGGTGTAGACCGGCTCGGTGTGCGGCACTTCGGGCTTGTTTTCTTCTGCACTCATTCGGATATTCCTCTATCTCTCACGGCATCGACGTGATTTTTCGGGCTCTCAAGAACTCATTTCGCCGCCTCTTGAAAGCGCAAACCCGCGGAGGGCCGCGGGCTGTCTGCGCAAGGCGCTGTGTTGTCTGTCTGCTAGATACGCATCGGCATCACGACGTATTTGAAGGATGCGTTCTCGGGGATGGTCAGTAGCGCCGAACTGTTGGAGTCGGCAAGGTCCAGTTTGACCATGTCCTGGTCCATGTTCGACAGGGCGTCGATCAGGTAGGTGACGTTGAAGCCGATCTCGATGGCGTCGCCGCCGTAGTCGATGTCGAGCTCGTCTTGCGCTTCTTCCTGCTCGGCGTTGTTCGATGCGATGCGCAGCGTGCCGGGTTCGATGTTCAGGCGCACGCCCTTGAACTTCTCGCTGGTCAGGATGGCGGTGCGCTGCAGGCTGGCCAGCAGGGGGGCACGGCCGAGCGTGACGGAGTTCTTGTGGTTCTTCGGAATCACGCGGTTGTAATCGGGGAACTTGCCCTCGACCAGCTTGGTGACGAACTCCATGCCGCCGAAGCTGAACTTGGCCTGGTTGTTGGCGAACTGCATCTCGATGGCGCCTTCGGCGTCCGACAGCAGGCGCTGCATTTCGAGCACGGTCTTGCGCGGGAGAATGACTTCCTGGCGCGGCACTTCAACGTCGAGCGTGGCCGACGAGAACGCCAGCCGGTGGCCGTCGGTGGCGACCAGGCTCAGCTGCTTGCCTTCGGCGACGAACAGGATGCCGTTGAGGTAGTAGCGGATGTCGTGCACGGCCATCGCGAAGGACACCTGCGAGAGCAGGTCCTTCAGCGTCTTTTGCGGCACGCTGAACACGGGGCCGAAATTGGCGGCTTCCTGTACCAGCGGGAAGTCTTCGGCGGGCAGCGACTGCAGCGTGAAGCGGCTCTTGCCGCCCTTGAGCACCAGCTTGCTCGCACTCGATTCGAGGCTCACGGTCTGGTCGGCCGGCATGGTGCGCAGGATGTCGATCAACTTGCGCGCGCCGATGGTGGTGGTGAAGTTGCCTTCGTCGCCGCCGAGCTCGGCCGTGGTGCGGATCTGGATCTCGAGGTCGCTGGTGGTCAGCTGGAGCTGGCCGCCGGTCTTGCGGATCAGCACGTTCGCCAGGATCGGCAAGGTGTGACGCCGCTCGACGATGCCTGCCACCGACTGCAGCGCGGCGAGGACTTTGTCTTGGGTTGCCTTCAAAACGATCATGTCTTCTTCCTCTTCTCTTATCTCTTTGAATCAGCTTGTAAGACGCCATTCTCCGCTGTTGCGAGGGGCATTCTTGATGACATCCGGCTTCAGCCCTTGAGCGTCTGTTCGAGGACGTGGAGCTGCTGGTTGAGTTCGGTGAGCTGCTGGCGCTCGCCCGAAATCTTGCGCACCGCGTGCAGCACCGTCGTATGGTCGCGCCCGCCGAACAGCTCGCCGATTTCCGGCAGGCTTTTCTGCGTAAGCTCCTTGGCCAGGTACATCGCGATCTGCCGCGGCCGCGCAATGCTGGCCGGGCGTTTCTTGCTGTACATGTCGGCGACCTTGATCTTGTAGTAGTCGGCCACCGTCTTCTGGATATTTTCGACCGAGATCTGCCGATTCTGGATCGACAGCAGGTCGCGCAGCGCCTCGCGCGCCAGGGCGATCGAGATCTCCTTCTGGTTGAAGCGCGAATAGGCCAGGATCTTGCGCAGCGCGCCTTCAAGCTCGCGCACGTTGGAGCGCACGTTCTTGGCGACGAAGAAGGCCACTTCCTCGGGCATCTCGGCCGATTCGGCGCGCGCCTTGTTGATCAGGATGGCCACGCGCATCTCGAGCTCGGGCGGTTCGATGGCCACCGTCAGGCCTGAATCGAAGCGCGAAACCAGGCGTTCGTGGATGTCGGCCAGCCCCTTCGGGTAGGTGTCGCTGGTCATCACGATGTGCGACTTCTTGGCCAGCAGGGCCTCGAACGCATTGAAGAATTCTTCCTGCGTCCGGTCCTTGTTGGCGAAGAACTGCACATCGTCGATCAGCAACAGATCGAGCGAGTGGTAGCGCTCCTTGAACTCATCGAAAGTCTTGCGCTGATAGGCTTTGACCACATCCGACACGAATTGCTCGGCGTGGATGTAGAGAACTTTGGAATCGGGGCGGTCGGCCAGCAGCCGGTTACCCACAGCATGCATCAGGTGGGTCTTGCCCAGGCCGACGCCGCCATAGATGAAAAGCGGGTTGTAGAGATGGCCCGGCATGCCGGCCACGTGCATGGCGGCGGCGCGCGCCATGCGGTTGGCCGTGCCCTCGACCAGGGTGTCGAAAGTGAGGCCCGAATTGAGGCGGTTCTTGAAACCGGCTGCGGCCGGCTCCTCGCCCGGACCGGCCACGTCACGCGGCACATCGGTCTCGGTCATGACGGCCACGGGCATAGAGCGCACGGGCGTTTCGCGAGGAGCAAGCGCTAACTCAACGGCAACCGGCTGGCCATACATCTTCTCGGCCATGGCGGCGATCTTGCCGGCGTACTGGGCCCGGATCCAGTCGAGCTTGAAGCGGTTGGCGACGAACACCGTCATGCGCGAAAGGTCGTCCGCGACCTGCGCTGTCAGGGGCTTGATCCAGGTGTTGAACTGCTGCTCGGACAACTCCTGCGCGAGCTGGTCGACGCAGGCCTGCCAGAGGCTTTCGCCGATGCCGTCAGTCGACATGGGCGCTTGGAAAAGTGGTGAAACCCTCGGGCATTTTTTGGTATAGGTATTGTGGATATTCTCTGCTGGAAGGCGCTCGGCATTCTAACTTGTCAAAACCTTATCCACACGCTGCCAACGGCGGCGAAAGGCCCGCAGATTCAGTCGAAGATTGTTCCGGGGCCGAATGTTTGCGATAATTGCGGGTTTCCCTGAAAACCTCATTGCGTCTTTCGGGGGCCATCCGAAACACGCTCTCCGGCGCCCGCTGCTTTTCGCATGCGGAAACAGGGAATCAGGAACCATCATGAAACGCACTTACCAAGCATCCAAAGTCCGCCGCGCCCGTACCCACGGCTTTCTGGTCCGCATGAAGACCCGCGGCGGCCGTGCCGTCATCAACGCACGCCGCGCCAAGGGCCGCAAGCGCCTGGCCGTCTGACGGCAGCCCGTCTGCCGTTGCCAGCAGCCGACCCGTCAGCGCCAGCTCCTGCAGCCAGCGCTCCTGGCCCGACCAGTAACGACGGACGCGGCTCGGCTTCCATGCAGCGGCTCAAGACCCGCGCGCAATTCCAGGCCGTCCTCGCAGGTGCCACCGTGGCGCGCACTGCTCATTTCGCATTGCACCGCTGTGCGCTCGATCTTTCGTCGAGTGCGGCACCGCTGTTCGCGTCCGATGATGTCTGGCTGGGCGCCATGGTGCCCAAGCGCTGGGCGCGCCGTGCTGTCACGCGCAATGCCATCAAGCGCCAGATCTATACCGTGAGTGCCGCGCCCGACGTCGGCCTGCCCCGTGCTGCGCACGTGGTGCGGCTGCGCGCGGGCTTCGATCGCAAGGAATTCGTGAGCGCCTCCTCGGACAAGCTCAAGGGGGCCGTGCGCGCCGAACTCCAGCAATTGCTGGCGCGGGCCGCACGCTCATCGTCGCCCTCTTTTTCCTCTTCCCCATGAAACGCCTGCTGATCGGCCTCGTGAAGGGCTACCGCCTGCTGCTGAGCCCCTGGCTCGGCCAGTCGTGCCGCTTCACGCCGACCTGCTCCGTGTATTCGATCGAGGCGCTGGAAGTGCACGGCGCGCTCAAGGGCAGCTACCTCACTCTGCACCGCATCGCGCGCTGCCAGCCCTGGTGCCAGGGCGGCCACGATCCGGTTCCACCGAAATCACCGTGTCGCACTGACAAGTCAGGCTCGCTGTTTTCGTCTCTTCTCTCCTCCGACAAGAAGTCTTCGTCATGAACGATATCCGCCGCACGATCCTGTGGGTGATTTTTGGTTTCTCGCTGGTGCTGCTGTGGGACCAATGGCAGGTCTTCAACGGCAACAAGCCGACCTTCCTGCCGTCGAGCAAGCCGGCTGCCGTGGCCACCGCCCCGGCAGGCACCACGCCCGCCGCAAGCAACGGCGTGCCGACCGCGTCTGCTGCCAGCGGCAACGCAGGCGCCGTGCCCACGCAAACCACGCCGGCCGCACCCCGTGAGCAGGTCAGCGTGACCACCGACCTGTTCAAGGCGGTGATCGACAGCGAAGGCGGCACGGTCAACCACCTCGAGCTGCTGAAGTACGACGAGACCGATCGCACCAAGCACGTGGTGCTGTTCGAAAACGGTGTGCCGGCCACGCGCTACGTGGCGCAGACCGGCCTGCTGAACCCGGTCGACACCGGCGAGCGCTTCCCCAACCACCTGACGCCGATGACGGCGAAGGCCGGTCCGCGCGAAATGGCCGACGGCCAGAACACGCTGGAAGTGGGCTTCGAAAGCGCACCCGTCGGCGGCCTGAAGTACGTCAAGACCTATCTGTTCAAGCGCGGCGACTACACCATCGGCGTGCGCCACGAGATCGTCAATGTGAGCGACCAGCCGCGCGACGCACAGCTCTACATGCAGTTGCTGCGCCACGGCACGGTGGCTGCGGGCACGATGTTCGGCACCAACACCTTCACCGGCCCGGCCGCGTACACCAACGAGAAGAAGTTCCACAAGCTCGACTTCAAGGACATCGCCAAGGGCAAGATCGAACCGCCGCCGCCGGCCAACGACGGCTGGATCGCGATGGTCCAGCACTACTTCGTGTCGGCCTGGCTGCTCAAGGGCGACCCGGCCAGCGAGCAACTGCGCCGCGAGTTCCGCGTGAAGGACCTGGGCGACAACCTTTTCACCGTCGCCATGGTGGCCACGCTGCCGAAGATCGCCCCGGGCGCGACCCAGGTCGTGAACAGCGCGCTGTTCGCTGGCCCCGAGGAAGAAAAGAAGCTCGAAGCCATCGCGCCAGGCCTGGACCTGGTCAAGGACTACGGCATCTTCGCGATCATCTCCAAGCCGCTCTACTGGCTGCTCAACCAGCTGCACGGCATCCTGGGCAACTGGGGCTGGGCCATCGTGGCGCTGGTGGTGCTGCTGAAGGCGGCCTTCTACTGGCTCAACGCCAAGGCCTACGCCAGCATGGCCAAGATGAAGGCCATCAACCCCAAGATCATGGAAATGCGCGAGCGGCTGAAGGACAAGCCGCAAGAGATGCAGCAGGAAATGATGCGGATCTACAAGACCGAGAAGGTCAACCCGATGGGCGGTTGCTTCCCGATCGTGATCCAGATCCCGGTGTTCATCGCGCTCTACTGGGTGCTGCTCTCGTCGGTCGAAATGCGCCACGCACCGTGGATCGGCTGGATCACCGACCTGTCGGCGCCGGACCCCTGGTACATCCTGCCGATCGTGATGACGGCCACCTCGCTGTTCCAGACCTGGCTCAACCCGACGCCGCCCGATCCGATGCAGGCCAAGCTGATGTGGATCATGCCGCTCGCGTTCAGCGTGATGTTCATCTTCTTCCCGGCCGGCCTGGTGCTGTACTGGATCACGAACAACGTGCTGTCGATCGCGCAGCAGTGGTTCATCAACAAGCGGCTGGGCGTGCTGGGCAAATAAGCCGGCATCGGCTCTGCGCCACCCGCAAACACCCCCAAAGGGCCGCATCCGCGGCCCTTTTTCCTTTTTGCTGAAAGAATTGCGCTTCCATGACGTTCGCCCGCACCACCGATCCCATCGTCGCCATCGCCACCGCCTCGGGGCGCGGGGCCGTGGGCATCGTGCGGGTATCCGGCGCCAGACTGGCACCGCTCATTGATGCGATCTGCGGCCGCGTCCTCAAGCCACGCGAAGCGGCCTACCTGCCGTTCCGGGATGCCGACGGCGAGCCGGTCGACCACGGTCTGGCGATCCACTTCCCCTCGCCGAATTCCTTCACCGGCGAGGACGTGCTCGAGCTGCAGGCGCATGGCGGCGCGGTCGTGCTGCAGCTGCTGCTGGCGCGCTGCCTCGAGGCCGCTGCCGAAGCCGATCCGGTCACTGGCCGGCCCCGCCTGCCCGGCCTGCGCGTGGCGGAGCCCGGCGAGTTCAGCCAGCGCGCCTTCCTCAACGGCAAGATCGACCTCGCCCAGGCCGAGGCGATTGCCGACCTGATCGACGCCAGCACCGAAGCGGCTGCGCGAAGTGCGGGCCGCTCGCTGTCGGGCGCCTTCTCGCGCGAGATCCACACCCTGCGCGATGCGTTGATCCACTTGCGCATGCTGGTCGAGGCCACGCTCGACTTCCCGGAAGAGGAAATCGATTTTCTTCAAAAGGCCGATGCGGCCGGGCAACTGCTGAAGTTGCAGGCGCAACTGGCGGCGGTGCAGCAACGCGCGAAGCAAGGAGCGCTGCTGCGCGAAGGCATCAAGGTCGTGATCGCGGGCCAGCCCAACGCAGGCAAGAGTTCGCTGCTCAACGCCCTGGCCGGCGCCGAGCTGGCCATCGTGAGCGCGGTGGCCGGCACCACGCGCGACGTGGTCTCGCAGACCATCCAGATCCACGGCGTGCCGCTGCATGTGGCCGACACCGCGGGCCTGCGCGAGAGCAGCGACGAGGTCGAGCAGATCGGCGTGGCGCGCGCCTGGGGGCAGATCGAAAGCGCCGATGCCGTGCTGTTCCTGCACGACCTGACGCGCGCCGGCATGCCGGACTACATCGCGGCCGATGCGGAGATCCTGCGCGGGCTCCGGGGCAAGCTGCCTGCCAGCGTGCCGGTGCTCGATGTCTGGAACAAGCAGGACGCGGCACCGACCGCCAGCCTTGCCCAGGGCGTTGCGCTGTCCGCGAAGACGGGTCTCGGCATCGAGGCGCTGCGCGAACAGCTGCTTGCCGTGGCCGGCTGGCAGGCCGTGCCCGAAGGCGTCTACCTCGCGCGGGCGCGTCATGTGCAGGCGCTGAGCCGGGTCGAGACGCACCTCGCGCTGGCTGCCAGCCACCTGGCGGCCCAGGCCCAGTTGCTCGATCTGCTGGCCGAGGAATTGCGCCTTGCCCAGAACGCGCTCAACGAGATCACTGGGGAATTCGGTGCCGACGATCTGCTGGGCGTCATCTTTTCGCGCTTCTGTATCGGGAAATAGCGACAGATAGCGACGTCCCACCCGAGAAAACGTAAACACTTGTAGCCGAATCCCATGGCCATCGCGGATACTTCGGCTCACATGCGGGGGCCGATAAAAACATGTCCATCCAGAACCTGAGCCGCGCCATCGCGGAAAACACGAGCACCGACGCTTTTGCGTTGACGTTCAACGTCCAGCAATGGGAAACGCTGGCCGGCTACTTGCAGCCCATCGACACCGGTGTCGGCGATGTGCTGATCGAGCAGAACACGCCGGACCGCTCGGTGTTCTTCGTCGAGAGCGGCGCCATCAGCGTGCACCGCGTCAGCAGCAAGGAGCAGATGCGGCTCGCCGTGCTCACGCCTGGCTCGGTGGTGGGTGAAGGCGCTTTCTTCTCGCGCCAGCCGCATTCGGCCAATGTGGTGGTCACCGGTGCAGGCCGCGTCTGGCGGCTCACGGCGATCCGGTTTGCGGAAATGTCCAACCGACAGCCCAATCTCGCACTGGAAATCGCGATGGCGCTCGGCGCCGTGATTGCCAAGCGCATGGCGCACCGCTCCAAGCGCGTCGCCGTGACCTGAGGCTCCTTCGACCCGCAGCCAGACCCCGAGATGCAGGCCACGCCGGCAGCCAGTTTTTGTTTTGGATCCCGAGAGTAGTTAGCAAGTAAGCCATGGCCTTGATCTGTCCGATCTGCAGCACGGAAAACCGTGAGGGCGCGAATTTCTGCAGAAGCTGTGGCGTCACGCTGTCCGCGACAGCCCCCCGGATTCCCCCTCCCCCCAGCCCGGACGACCGGGAGTGGGCTGCCACCGCACCTGCCCAGTTGCGCGCGCCGACGATTCCGGCGCCACTTGTCGACCTTCCCGAGCCTGTGTTTTCGCGCTCGATTTTCGGGAAGGCGCCTGCCGCGCGGGCCGACGAACGAACCGTGATCATGGCGCCCGGCCAGCCGCCGCTGCCGCCCTTGCCGCGTTCATCGTCGTCGTCCCGCCGCGAGCGGTCCGAGCGAAAGAGGGCGCGGGTCAAGATTCCACGTCCCCCCGAGCCCGCCGAACCGCCGTTGCGCTCGCGCGGCCTCCTGCTGTGGCTCGGCTTGCTGGTGGTCGCGGTGGTGATGATCGTCGCGGGCTGGTATGGCTATGGAACCGGCAAGGCATCGGAGTCGGTCGAGGAGGTGCCGCCGCCCGTTTCCGCGCCTGCACCCGCACCTGCTGCTGCCGCACCGCCGGCGGCCGAGCAACCGCCTGCCGCGCCTGTGGCACCGGAGGCGCCAGCCGTCGAACCTCCCACGGCAGAAACGTCGCCGCCGGCCCCGGTTGCAGCCGCCAAACCTGCGCCTGCCGCCAAGCCGCGCAAGCAGGCGAATGCGGCCCCGCAGCTTGCGGCTTCCGAGGCGCCGGCACCAGCCGTTGCAGCGGCACCGCCGCCACCGGCCCCGGCCGCTCCCTCCGATCCGCAGGCCATGTGCGGCGATCGCAACTTCATCGCCAAGGCGCAGTGCATGGCTGCCCAGTGCCTCAAGCCCGAGTACAAGACCCATGCGCAGTGCGAAGCCGTTCGCCGTCAGCAGCGCATCGAAGAAGAGAAGCGCAACCCCACGCTAATCAACTGAGCTCGCCCCCAGGCTGCGCGCACTTCGTGTCGCTTCGCCTTCCCCCTACCGGGGGCAATACCAGCGGCCCGGCGAAGCCGGTTCCGCAGTATTCCCGAAGGAAACTCAGCCTTTTTGCAGGCGCTCGATCGCGATGGCCAAGGCGGCGGGCTTGCCGGACAACACCAGCGTGTCGCCATCCGTCAGCACCGTCTCGTCGGTGGGCACGCGGGCCTGGCCATCCTGACGCCGCAGGCTGGCGACGCGAACGCCCAGCGTCTCCAGCGCCATCCGCTCCAGCGTCTGGCCGACCGCCCGCGCGCCCGGCGTGAGGGTGAAGCTGTTGAGCCGTTCGTGGTCGATCTCGTCTGCGTTGTCGTCGTCGGCGCCGTGGAAATAGCCGCGCAGCAGGTTGTAGCGCGCGTCGCGCTGGTCCTGCACCACGCGGATCACGCGCCGCATCGGCACGCCGACCAGCGCCAGCGCGTGGCTTGCGAGCATCAGCGAACCTTCGATCGCCTCGGGCACGACCTCGGTCGCGCCGGCTGCCTGCAGTTTCTCGAGGTCGTGGTCGTCCTGGGTGCGCACGATCACCGGCACATGCGGCGCATGGGCGCGGGTGTTGGCCAGCACCTTCATGGCGCCCGGCACGTCGAGGTAGGTCACGACCACGGCGCTGGCGCGCGCCAGGCCGGCGGCCATCAGCGCCTGCAGCCGTGCTGCGTCGCCGAACACCACCGAGTCGCCGGCGGCGGCGGCTTGCCGCACGCGGTCGGGGTCGAGGTCGAGCGCCATGTACGGAATGCCCTCGCGCTCGAGGATGCGCGCCAGGTTCTGGCCGCAGCGCCCGTAGCCGCAGATGATCACATGCTTTGCGGTGTTGATGGTCTTTCGCGCGATGCTCGTCATCTGCAGCGACTGCTGCAGCCAGTCGCTCGCCACCAGCTTTCGCACGATGGCGTTGCTGTACATGATGATGAACGGCGTGGCGAGCATCGACAGCACCATCGAGGCCAGCACCGGGTTCGCGAGCCAGGGCGGCAGCAGGCTGCGCTCCTGCGCGAGCGTCAGCAGCACGAAGCCGAACTCGCCGGCCTGCGCAAGATAGAGTCCGGTGCGCAGCGACACGCCCGAGGTCGCGCCCAGCACCCGCGCCAGTACCGTCACCAGCGCGAGCTTGAACGCCAGCGGCACCAGCAGCAGCACGCACACCAGCAGCCAGCGGTCGACCACGATGTGCCAATCGAGCGACATGCCGACCGTGATGAAGAACAGCCCCAGCAGCACATCGTGGAAGGGGCGGATGTCGGTCTCGACCTGGTGCTTGTATTCGGTCTCCGACACCAGCATGCCGGCGATGAATGCACCCAGCGCGAGACTCAGGCCGGCCAGTTCGGTGAGCCAGGCGAGCCCCAGCGTGATCAGCAGCACGTTCAGGATGAAGAGCTCTTCGCTGCGCCGCCGGGCGACGATGGTGAGCCACCAGCGCATCACGCGCGGCCCGCCGTAGAGCAGCACGCCGATCAGGAAGGTCGCCTTCACCAGCGCCAGGCCCAGTGCCTTGGCCAGCGCCTCGGGCGGCGCGCCGAGTGCAGGAATCAGCACCAGCAACGGCACCACCGCCAGGTCCTGGAACAGCAGCACGCCCATCACGCGCTTGCCGTGCTCGCTTTCGAGTTCGAGCCGCTCGGCCATCAGCTTGACCACGATGGCGGTGCTGCTCATGGTCAGCGCGGCCGACAGCGCCAACGCCGTCTGCCAGCCCAGGCGCCAGGCCGGCGGCAGCTGCGTGGCGATGACGAGCGCTCCTACCGTGGCGATGGCCATTGTCAGCAGCACCTGCAACAGGCCGAGCCCGAACACATGCTTGCGCATCGACCGCAACTTGGGCAGGCTGAATTCGAGCCCGATCACGAACATCAGGAACACGACGCCGAACTCGCCCAGGTGCCGGATGCCCTCGGAGTTCTGCGTCAATGCAAGCGCATGCGGCCCGATCAGCACACCTGCCGAAAGATAGCCCAGCATCGGCGGCAGCTTCAGCGACCGGCAGACCACCACGCCGATCACCGCGGCCAGCAAATACAACAGCGTGAGATCGAACGAAGACATGGGTGCCGATGCTAGAGCAAGAGTCGTGCGCGCGCGGTCGGGAGGGTACCGCGCGTCGCCGGGCCGCCCCAAGGCGCGAGCGGCCCCTCGGGGGAGCAGCGAGGGCACGAAGTGCCGAGCGTGGGGGCATAGCCTGCGGCCCGTAAAATCGGCCAATGAGCTCCCGCCCCGCCCCGGCCCATGTGGTCGATCCCGAAGCCATCCTGGCTCGGGCACGCATCACCTTCGACATCGAAGCCGAAGCCGTCCTCGGTCTGAAGAACCGGGTCGGCCCCAGCTTTGTCGATGCCGTGCGCAAGATCCTCGAAGTTCGCGGCCGCGTGGTCGTGATGGGCATGGGCAAGAGCGGCCATGTCGGCCGCAAGATCGCCGCCACCCTCGCCTCCACCGGCACGCCCGCGATGTTCGTGCATCCGGCCGAGGCCAGCCACGGCGATCTCGGCATGATCAAGTCGGTCGATCTGGTGCTCGCGATTTCCAACAGCGGCGAAGTCGATGAACTCACCGTGATCCTGCCGGTCGTCAAGCGCCAGGGCGTGCCGCTGATCGGCATGACCGGCCGCCTCGACTCCACCCTCGCACGCCATGCCGATATCGTGATCGACGCCGGCGTCTCCAAGGAAGCCTGCCCGCTCAACCTTGCCCCCACCGCGAGCACCACTGCCCAGATGGCGATGGGCGATGCGCTGGCCGTGGCGCTGCTCGACGCGCGCGGCTTCGGCTCCGAGGACTTCGCGCGCTCGCATCCGGGCGGCGCGCTCGGCCGCAAGCTGCTCACCCATGTGAGCGACGTGATGCGCTCGGGCGACGAAGTGCCGCGCGTCGGGCCCACCGCCACCCTGAGCGAGCTGATGCGCGAGATGAGTTCCAAGGGGCTGGGTGCCACCGCCGTGGTCGATGCCACCGGCCGCGCGATCGGCATCTTCACCGATGGCGACCTGCGCCGGAAGGTCGAGACCGGCGCCGACCTGCGCGCCCTGACGGCCGCCGATGTCATGCATCCCGGTCCCCGCACGCTGCGCGCCGACGCGCTGGCCGTCGAGGCTGCCGAGCTGATGGAAGACCACCGCATCACCAGCGTGCTGGTCATCGATGCGGCGGGCCTGCTGATCGGCGCATTGACCATCAACGACCTGATGCGCGCGAAGGTCATTTGATGCCGCTCGAGTTCCAGGCCGAGACATTGCTCGCCGCGCAGGATGTACGCATCGTCTTCTTCGACATCGACGGCGTGCTGACCGATGGCGGCGTCTACTTCACCGAACACGGCGAAACGCTCAAGCGCTTCAGCATCCTCGACGGCTACGGCCTCAAGCTGCTGCGCCTGGCCGGCATCACGCCGGCCGTGATCACGGGGCGCGATTCCAAGCCGCTGCGCGTGCGGCTCGAAGCGCTCGGCATCGAGCATGTGCGCTATGGCACCGAAGACAAGCTGCCTGCCGCCGAAGCCATGCTCGCGCAGCTCGGCTTCAGCTGGGCGCAGGCCGCGGCCATCGGCGACGATTGGCCCGACCTGCCGGTGCTGACGCGTGTCGGCTTTGCGGCGGCGCCGGCCAATGCGCACGTCGAAGTGCGCGGCATCGCGCGCTACGTCACCCAGGCACGTGGCGGCGAAGGCGCGGCGCGCGAATTCTGCGATCTGCTGTTGACGGCCTGCGGCCAGTACCGGCGCCTGCTCGACGCCGCGCGAGGCCCGAACCCATGAACAACCTGAAAAGCGCATGGAGCCTGGTGCGCGACGTCCTCGACCGCGCGACGATCTACCTGCCGATCATCCTGGCGGCGGCCGTCGCGCTCGGCACCTACTGGCTGGTGCGCAATGCGCCCAAGCTGCTGGCGCCCACCGCCAAGGCCACGCCCACGCATGAACCCGACTATTTCATGCGCGACTTCGTGATCAAGAACTTCCTGCCCAACGGCGACCTGCGCAGCGAGCTCCATGGCAAGGAAGGCCGGCACTACCCGGATACCGACACCGTCGAGGTCGACGATGTGCGCATGCGCTCGGTGTCGCCGCAGGGCTACACGACCCACGCCACGGCCAACCGCGGCCTCTCGAATTCCGACGGCAGCGAGCTTCAGCTCTTCGGCAACGCCATCGTGATCCGCGACCCCTCCGTGGGCGCCAACGGCAAGCCGACGCCGCGCCTCGAATTCCGCGGCGACTTCCTGCACGCCTTTCTCGACACCGAGCGGGTGACGTCGAACAAGCCGGTCACGCTCATCCGCGGCACCGACCAGTTCACCGCCGACAACCTCGACTACGACAACCTGAGCGGCGTGGCCAACCTGACCGGCCGCGTGCGCGGTCTCCTGGTGCCGTCGGCGGCTGCAGCGGGCGGCAAGTCGCGCTGAAGAAGAGAAGACACCGACACCCACCTATGACCACGTCCCCGCTTGTCTTCATCACCGGCGCGTCGAGCGGTATCGGCCAGGCCCTGGCAGCGAGTTTCTACGACGCAGGCTATCGGCTGGCGCTGGTTGCCCGGCGCACGGCCGAGATCGAATCGTGGGCCAGCACTCGCCAATTGGATGCGGGGCGCTATCAGATATACAGCGCGGACGTGGCGCAGACAGACAGCATCGTGGCTGCCGGCGCCGCCTGCATCGAGCGCCAGGGGCTGCCCGACGTGGTGATCGCCAACGCCGGCATCAGTGTGGGCGTCGACACCGCGGAGCGCGAAGACATCGACGTGATGGCCCGGACCTTCGCGACCAACAACGTGGGCCTGATGGCCACCTTCCACCCTTTCCTGACGGCGATGCGGCTGCGCGGCAGTGGTCGGCTGGTCGGGATCGGGAGTGTCGCTGCCATTCGCGGACTGCCGGGGCACGGGGCCTATTGCGCCAGCAAAGCCGGCGTGGTCGCGTACTGCGAGAGCCTGCGCGGCGAACTGCACAAGAGCGGCGTGAAGGTCGTCACGCTCTGCCCGGGGTACATCGACACGCCGCTGACACAGGGCAACCGCTACGGCATGCCCTTCCTCATGAAGGCCGAGGACTTTGCCGACCAGGCGCTGCGCGCCATCGAGGCTGGCACCAGCTACCGCGTGATTCCCTGGCAGATGGGCGTGATCGCCAAGATCATGCGCATGCTGCCGAACGCGCTGCTCGACCGTGCCGTGCAGGGCCGCGCCCGCAAGAAGCGCAGCAGCGAAAGCTGATCGATCCTTCCGCTGCCACGGGCTGCTTGCCCGATGGGTTCCGCGAATCCCCCATGAAAAAGGCTCCCGAAGGAGCCTTTTATCTTTTGTTTGAGGTGTGCAGGGCTTAGTAGCCGCTGTTGCCACCGCCGCCGTAGCCACCACCACCGCCGGAGCGGCCACCGCCGCCACCGCCACGGGGGCCTGCGCCGTAGGGGCTGCGGAAACCGCCATCGCCACCACCGCCGCCACCACTGCGGCCACCACCGCCGCCGTAGCCGCCGCCACCGCCGGAGCGACCACCGCCGCCGCCGCCGTAGCCGCCACCACCGCCGCCGTAGCCACCGCCACCACCGCCGCCATAACCACCACCGCCGCCGCCGTAGCCGCCACCACCGCTGCGCGGGGGACGTGCTTCCATGGGACGTGCTTCATTGACGACGACGCTGCGGCCGCCCAGAGGTTGGCCGTTCATGCCGTTGATGGCAGCTTGCGCTTCGGCGTCACTGCCCATCTCGACGAAGCCGAAGCCCTTCGAGCGACCGGTGTCGCGTTCCATCATGACCTTGGCGCTGGTCACTGCGCCGAACTGCCCGAATGCCTGTTCGAGATCACCGTCGCGCACCGAGTAAGGCAGGTTGCCGACGTACAGTTTGTTGCCCATCGAGGGACTCCTATAAACACATCAAGAAAAGCGATGGAGTCCCGAAAGCATCACTCAAACGAGAGCCGTCGAGTCGCGCGAAACTGACCGATCACCGAACTACCCCCCGACCAAAAAATGAAGAGGGAGGCTCGTGCATTATGGGTGAAATATCCAAAAAGCAAGCATGAATTTGCGTCTTGGAGTAGCACCTCTAAAACAATAAGAAGCTAGCGCACGCTTACGCGATCCGAATGAAGTGATTGGCGTTACAGGTAGAATCCGCCCCGTCATTGGGGAGTAGCCGCCTTCCGCTTTCGAGAAGGGCCCGCGTCAACAGACTTGTCCTGCCCCACACGGGACATGGCGCGTGCAGTGAATACACCTGGCGAGACCTTTGACCGTGCAACTTCGGGACTATGGCCGAAGGTGTTGCACGGTCAATTGCGTCCTTCGGCCCAAGGAACCCCACATCCATCATGGAAGCTTTTCTGGTTGCAACCGGCGTGGTTGCGCTCGCCGAAATGGGCGACAAGACCCAACTCCTGGCTCTTCTTCTCGCGGCCCGTTTCAGGAAGCCCTGGCCGATCGTCCTCGGCATCTTCGCTGCCACCGTCGTCAACCACGCCCTGGCCGGTGCCGTCGGCAACTACGTCACCCGCTGGCTCGGCCCCGAAGTCCTGCGCTGGATTCTTGGCGGTTCTTTCATTGCGATGGCCGTCTGGATGCTGATCCCCGACAAGCTCGACGATGACGACGCCCCCGGCGCCTCGCATTTCGGAGTCTTCGGCACCACCCTGATCGCGTTTTTCCTCGCCGAGATGGGCGACAAGACCCAGATCGCCACGGTCATGCTCGCCGCCCGCTTCACGCAGGACTACGTCTGGGTCGTCGCCGGCACCACGCTGGGGATGATGCTGGCCAACGCGCCGGTCGTGTGGCTCGGCGACAAGATCGTGCGGCGCGTGCCGATCAAGCTGGTGCACGGCATCTCGGCCGCGATCTTCCTCCTGCTCGGCATCGTGATGATCATCGGCTGGTAACAGGGGAGCGGCCCCTTTCCAGGAACACCGCGGAACCGGCTTCGCAGTGCGCGCAGCCTGGGGGATATACTGTGCCTTGCGCCGATTTGCTTCAGCTTGCGGGCGCTTTATAAATTCTGCTAAAGACGGCTGCCGAACCCGGCTCGTTTTTGGCGAGGCCGGGTTTTTTCATTCATGCCGTCACCTTTGGTCGTCACTTCGCAGTCGATGCAGTTCGCAGGCCCGCTGGCCCTGCGCAGCGGCACGTCGATCAGCGACTACACACTCGCCTACGAGACCTATGGCACGCTGAACGCCGACCGCAGCAATGCGGTGCTGGTGTGCCATGCGCTCAATGCCTCGCACCACGTCGCGGGCGTCTACGAAGGCCAGGCCCGCTCCGAAGGCTGGTGGGACAACATGGTGGGTCCCGGCAAACCGGTCGACACCGACCGCTTTTTCGTGATCGGCGTCAACAACCTCGGCTCCTGCTTCGGCTCGACCGGTCCGATGCACGTCAACCCCGCCACTGGCCGCGTCTACGGCGCCGACTTCCCCGTGGTGACGGTCGAGGACTGGGTCGACGCCCAGGCCGTGCTGCTCGACGCGCTCGGCATCCGCACGCTCGCGGCCGTGATGGGCGGCAGCCTCGGCGGCATGCAGGCGCTCTCCTGGACGCTGCAATACCCCGACCGCGTGCGGCACGCCGTGGTGGTGGCCAGCGCCCCGAATCTCACGGCCGAGAACATCGCCTTCAACGAGGTCGCGCGCCGCGCCATCGTGACCGACCCCGACTTCCACGGCGGCCACTTCTACCAGCACGGCGTGATCCCCAAGCGCGGCTTGCGCATCGCGCGGATGATCGGCCACATCACCTACCTCAGCGACGACGTGATGAACGAGAAGTTCGGGCGCATTCTGCGCAGCGCCGTCGAGGGCGAGGCGGCGGGCCTCGACTACCGCTATTCCACGCAGGACGTCGAGTTCCAGATCGAAAGCTACCTCCGCTACCAGGGCGACAAGTTCAGCGAGTACTTCGACGCCAACACCTACCTGCTGATCACGCGCGCCCTCGACTACTTCGACCCCGCGCGCAGCCACGGCGGCAAGCTCAGCACGGCGCTGGCGCAGGCCACCGCCAAGTTCCTGCTCGTGAGCTTCAAGACCGACTGGCGCTTCTCGCCCGCGCGCAGCCGCGAACTGGTCGAGGCGCTGCTCGAGAACCGGCGCAACGTGAGCTACGCCGAAATCGATGCGCCGCACGGCCACGACGCCTTCCTGCTCGACGACGTGCGCTACATCGGCGTGGTGCGGTCCTACTTCGAACGCGTGGCGCAGGAAATCCGATGAGCGACCTCGACAACCAACGATTGATTGCCGCACTCGTGCCGGAGGGCGCGCGCGTGCTCGACCTCGGCTGCGGCGACGGCGCGCTGCTCGACCTGCTCCAGCGCGAGCGCGGCTGCACCGGCTACGGCGTCGAAATCGCCGACGGCAATGTGCTGCAGTGCATCCGCCGCGGCGTCGACGTGATCCAGCTCAACCTCGACGAAGGCCTCGCGATGTTCGACGACGCCTCCTTCGATGTGGTGCTGCAGATCGACACGCTGCAGCATCTGCGCAATGCCGAGGTCATGCTGCGCGAAACGGCGCGCGTCGGCCGCATCGGCATCGTCGCCTTCCCCAACTTCGCGCATTGGCCCAACCGCCTCAGCGTCGCGCGCGGCCGCATGCCGGTGACGCGCCGCCTGCCCTACCAGTGGTACGACACGCCCAACATCCGCGTCGGCACCTTCAAGGATTTCGAGGTGCTGGCCGGCAAGAACAACCTGCGCGTGCTGGACGCCTTCGGCCTGCAGGATGGGCGCGATGTTCGCTGGCTGCCCAACGCGCGGGCCAGCACCGCCGTCTTCAAGTTCGAGCGGGGCGGCTGAGCGCAGACCGCGTCGGATGAGCTTCACGCTGGCGCAACCGGTTCACAGCGAGCTGGTCATCAAGAAGAGCCGGTTCATCGGCTGCGTGCAGCCGGTGGCCGATCGCGCGGCCGCGCAGGCCGTGGTCGCGTCGCTGCGCACGCAGCACCCTGCCGCCGCGCATGTGTGCTGGGCGCTGATGGCCGGCGGCCAGTCCGCGGCCAACGATGACGGGGAGCCGGGCGGCACGGCCGGGCGCCCGATGCTCGAAGTGCTGCGGCATCAGCAGATCGAGGGCGCACTCGCGACGGTGGTGCGCTACTTCGGCGGCGTCAAGCTCGGTGCGGGTGGCCTGGTGCGGGCCTATACCGATGCCGTGGCGCAGGCCCTGCTCGGCGCCACGCTCGTGCCGCTGGTGCGCCAGCGCAGCTTGCGATGCACCGTGCCCTACGCACTCGAAGGGTTGGTGCGGCGTGAGCTGGCTGCGGCCGGCGCTGTGCTCGACGGCGTGCAGCATGGCGACGAGGTGCACGTCGCCTTCATGCTTCCCGAGCCCGACGCCGACGCCTTCATCGCGCGCCTCGGCGATGCTGCGCAAGGGCGCGTCGTCTGGCTGCCGGAGTGAGCCGCCGCGGCGGGGCGGTCGACGCCGAAGGCGGTGTCATCGCCAGGATGCCGCGCGGCGCCAGCGCGACCGGCGCCGCATCGTCATCGGGCCCGCGCCGCGCCATCTCCGCGGTCACGATGCCCGTGGGCACCGCCAGCACGCCCCAGCCCAGCAGCATCATCACCGAGGCGATCGTGCGGCCCAGGTCGGTCTTGGGCACGAGGTCGCCGAAGCCCACCGTGGCCATGGTCGAGATGGCCCAATAGATCGCCACCGGAATGCTCGTGAAGCCGTGCACCGGCCCTTCGACCACGTACATCAGCGTGCCCATCACCAGCACCACCAGCATCACGAAGCCGACGAACACCGTGATCTTCCGGCGGCTCGAGGCCACGGCCGACACCAGTGCGCGGTACTCCACCGAGTAGCGCGAAAGCTTGAAGATCCGGAACACGCGCAGCAACCGCAGGACGCGCACGTCGATCAGGTAGGCCATTTCGGGCGCGAACGCCACCAGGAAGGTCGGCAGCAGTGCCAGCAGGTCGATCACGCCGTAGAAGCTCAGCGCGTAGCGCAGGGGCTTGTTCACGCACGAGAGCCGCGCGATGTATTCGAGCGTGAAGAGAATCGTGAACACCCACTCGAGCGCATTGAACACCGGCCGCCATTGCTCGCGGATCGGCTGCACGCTGTCGAGGATCACCACCAGCACGCTGGTCACGATCACCGCGATCAGCGCCAGGTCGAACAGCAGCCCCGCACGGGTGTCGGCCTCGAAGATCACCGTGAACAGCGTGCGCCGCCAGCCCCTGGCGGGCTTGTCGAAGCGGAAATCGGAGCTGGACGAGAGGGAGCGCGCAGGCGCTTCGGAGGCAGAGGTGTTCGAAAGGGGCATCTTCCAGGGCCTGAGGGTCGCATGGCCGGACATTGTCATGTCGCTGGCGACTTATTCGGTTACGCTTATTGCGCAATGAAGTGCTGCAAGCCGTGAGTGCGTTCTTACGATAGGCCCTTTCTTGAGGAGCTCCCCTTTGGCTACACAGTCCCCCTTCTTCGGCAAGCGTGATCGTGACACCGACTCGTTGACATCCCGCCCCGCACCGCTGGTCGGTTCGGGCACCAATCTCTCCGGTACACCCGTCAATCCCTCCTCGTTGACTGCGCAGCAAGGCGGCCTGTCCGCGGCGGCCAACACCGCGCCGGCCAAGGAAGGTGGCAGCAAGCTCACCGTCGGCCCGAACATCAAGCTCAAGGGCGTCGAGATCACCGATTGCGACACGCTCGTGGTCGAAGGCCTGGTCGAGGCCACCATGGACTCGCGCCTGATGCAGATCGCCGAACAAGGCGAGTTCAAGGGCTCGGCCGATATAGACATCGCTGAAATCCGGGGCGTCTTCGACGGCAATCTCACGGTGCGCGAAAAGCTGGTGATCCATTCGACCGGCAAGGTCACCGGCAAGATCCGCTACGGCAAGATCGTGGTCGAAGAAGGCGGTCAGGTGTCGGGCGAGATCAGCTTCGGCGCCGCCAAGACTTCTTCCTGATCTTCAGGCCGCCCCGGTCTCGGCCGGCGGCTTCCATCCAAGGCGCTCCAGCAGGGCACCGGCCGCGGCCGGTGCCTTTTCTTTGGCGCCGTTGATGAAGTACACGAACACGTCGCGCTTCTCTGGCGACTCGGCCCACCCCTGCGCGCGCTCGGCCCAGGTGTCGAGCGCCTTGGGCCCGTAGCCCGTCTTGAGCCTGGCGTTGGCCATCATCAGCCGCGCATAGGCGAAATCGCCCTCGGGCTCTTCGAACGACGGAAACTTGTCGGCGTCGGTGAACACGGTCGAGACCTTGTGCTTCTTCGCAAGCGCCTTGTAGGCGGGCGTGATGAAGCTCTCGTGCCGCACGTCCATCACGTGGCGCAGCGTGCGGCTGCCCTCCTTCTTCGGCAGCAGCTGGAGAAAAGCCTCGAAGTCTTCCGCGTCGAACTGCTTGGTGGGCATGAACTGCCACACGATGGGCCCGAGCTTGTCGCCGAGCTCGACGACGCCGCTCTCGATGAAGCGCTTGATCGAGTCTTCGGCGGTCGACAGCAGCTTGCGGTTGGTCGCAAAGCGCGAGGCCTTGAGCGAGAACATGAAGTCGTCCGGCGTCTCGTCGTGCCACTTGCGGAAGTTCTCGGGCTTGAAGGTGCTGTAGTAGGTGCCGTTGATCTCGATGGCACTCACCTTGCGGCTGGCATAGCCCAACTCCCTGGCGT
Source organism: Variovorax sp. P4_B10 (assembly GCF_056402375.1). Taxonomy (NCBI): domain Bacteria; kingdom Pseudomonadati; phylum Pseudomonadota; class Betaproteobacteria; order Burkholderiales; family Comamonadaceae; genus Variovorax; species Variovorax sp. P4_B10. The sequence continues at coordinate 75,951 of NZ_JBFUHN010000024.1, forward strand.
GCGCGAGCCCCTTGGGATAGAAGTTGTCGCGCCAGGGCTCGTAGGTCCAGCCGCCAATACCCACCTTGATATCCACCTGGGTCCGAGTCGTTGTTGCCTTGCTCACATTGCGCTCCGGGTTGAGATCGCCCGCACTCTACGCGCGGTCGCTGCGAGGCGCAAAATGCGATTTTTTCGTCACCCGCGGAGAACTCCCCGATGAACGCCCCCCTGCACCGCGAAATGCCCGCCGGCACGCTCGACGCCGAGCGCGCCCTCTCCGACGTCACCGCCCAATGGGACGGCGATATCCTCAGGCAACTCACCGACTACATCGCCATTCCCGCCAAGTCGCCCGGCTTCGACAAGGAGTGGTCGGCCAATGGCTATCTCGACACCGTGCTGCGCAACGCCGCCACCTGGGTCGAGGCGCAGAAGGTCGAGGGCCTGAAGCTCGAGATCGTGCGCCTCGAAGGTCGCACGCCCGTGCTGTTCTTCGAAGTGCCGGCCACCGGCACCGACATGAGCGAAACCGTGTTGATGTACGGCCATCTCGACAAGCAACCCGAGTTCACCGGCTGGCGCAACGACCTCGGCCCCTGGACGCCCAAGTACGAGAACGGCCTGCTCTACGGCCGCGGCGGCGCCGACGACGGCTATGCGGTCTACGCCAGCATCGCCGCGCTTCAGGCGCTCAAGAACCAGGGCGCGGCGCATCCGCGCATCGTGGGCCTGATCGAGACCTGCGAGGAAAGCGGCTCCTACGACCTGCTGCCGTACGTCGACGCACTGCGTCCCCGGTTGGGCAATGTCGAGCTGGTGATCTGCCTCGACTCCGGCGCCGGCAACTATGACCAGCTGTGGCTCACCACCTCGCTGCGCGGCATGGCCAGCGGCACGCTCAAGGTCGAGGTGCTGACCGAAGGCATCCATTCGGGCGACGCATCGGGGCTCGTGCCTTCGAGCTTCCGCATCATGCGGCAGGTGCTCGACCGTCTGGAAGACAGCGCCACCGGCCGCCTGCTGCCCGCGAGCTTCCATTGCGAAGTGCCGGCCGACCGCCTGGCGCAAGCCAGGGCCACCGCCGCGATCCTCGGCGAGGAGGTCTACAAGCGTTTTCCGTGGGCGCACTACGACTGCGGCGGCTCGACCATGTTCGCGCTGCCGACCACCACCGACCCGGTGGAGGCGCTGCTCAACCGCACCTGGAAGCCCACGCTGTCGGTGACCGGCGCCGAAGGCTTCCCGGCGCTGAAGGATGCGGGCAACGTGCTGCGCCCCTATACCGCGTTCAAGCTCTCGCTGCGCCTGCCGCCGCTGATCGATGCGGCCGAGGCGGTGCAGAACCTCAAGACGCTGCTCGAGGACAACGCGCCCTATCAGGCCCGCGTCACCTTCGAAAGCAACGGCGGCGCCACCGGTTGGAATGCGCCGACGATCACGCCGTGGTTCGAGGACGCGCTCAACAAGGCGTCGCAGGCGCACTTCGGCGCGTCCTGCGGCTACATCGGCCAGGGCGGCACGATCCCGCTGATGAACATGCTGAGCGCCGGCTTCCCGAAGGCCCAGATGATGGTGTGCGGCGTGCTTGGCCCGAAGAGCAATGCGCACGGACCCAACGAGTTCCTGCATGTGCCCTATGCCAAGAAGCTGACGGCCGCCGTGGCCGAGGTGATTGCGGCCTTGCCGGCTGCGCACCGCGCCGCTGCCGCGGAGCCGGTGGCGGCTTGAACGAAGCGCTACCCTTGCCGCAGCGCGTGTCGCTGTCCACGCCGGACGGTGAGACGCTGGCCCTGCGCCGCCTGCCCGCGCCCGGCCCGGCGCGGGCGGTGGTCGTGGTGGTGCACGGGCTCGGCGAGCACGCCGGCCGCTACCACGCGCTGGCGGAGTTCCTGCACGAATGGGGCTTTGCGGTATGGGCGCACGACCATCACGGACACGGCGAATCGACGGGCGCGCGCGGTGGATTGCCGAGCGAGCTTCGGCTGCTCGATGACCTCGCGCTGGTGATCGACGATGCGCGCCGCGAGAACCCCGGGCTGCCGCTGGTGCTGCTGGGCCACAGCCTGGGTGGGCTGGTCGCGGCGAGCCTGGTGGCGCGCGGGGTGCGGCCGGTCGACGGGCTGGTGCTGTCGTCGCCGGGACTCGATCCGGGGCTGAGCGGGTTCCAGAAAGCGCTGCTCACGGTGCTGCCGCGCATTGCGCCGAACCTGCGCGTCGGCAACGGGCTGGACGACAACTATCTCTCGCACGACCGCGCCGTGGTGCAGGCCTATCGTGACGATCCGCTCACGCATGACCGCATCGGCAGCCGGCTTGCGCGCTTTCTGGCCTACGAAGGGGCCACGGTGCAGCAGGCGGCGGCGCGTTGGCCGGTTCCCACGCTGCTGGTCTATGCGGGTGGCGATCGCCTCGTGATGCCGGCTGCGAGCCGCGCGTTTGCGGCCGCGGCCGCGCCCAGCGGCATGGTCGAAGCGCAGTGCTTCGAGACCCTGTACCACGAGATCTTCAACGAGCTGGACGCCGAGCCGGTGTTCGCCGCGCTGAAGCGCTGGCTCGACGAGCGCTTCCCGCCGAACTAACGGAGCGTTTCAGGCGTTGGCGGCGGCCGCGCGCCGCCGCGTCTGCGCAAGCCACAGCAGCGCTGCGCCCGTCAGCACCACCGGCACCAGCGAGCCGTAGTTCAGCAACTGCCAGCCCTGTGTCGTGACCAGAACGCCCGAGGCGAACGAGGTCAGCGCCAGCGTTGCGAACACGCAGAAGTTGAGCGCGCCCTGGGCCCGGTCGCGCTCTTCCGCCGTGTAGGCCGTGAGCGAGAGCGTCGTGCTGCCGGTGAAGAGGAAATTCCAGCCCACGCCCAGCAGGCACAGCGCCACGAGGAAGTGCTGCAGCTCCACGCCCGACAGCGCAACCGCGATGCAGCTGAAATTGAGCACCAGCCCGACACCCATCACGGGCAGCGCGCCGAAACGGCGAATCAGGTGGCCGGTGAAGAAGCCCGGCGCGAACATGCCGATCACGTGCCATTCGAGCACCAGCGCGGCATCGGAAAAAGGCAGGCTGCAGATCTGCATCGCGATCGGCGTGGCCGCCATCAGCAGGTTCATCACGCCATAGCCGAGTGCGCCCGCCGCAGCGGCGACGATGAACACCGGCTGCCGCATGATTTCTGCCAGCGGCCGTCCGCCCAGGGCCTGCTGGCGGGTCAGCGTGGCCGGGAAGTCGATGAAGCGCATCACCACCATCGACAGCAGCGCCACCGCTGCCAGCGCGATGTAGGCGCCTGCGAACGGCACGGCAAACGCTTCGCGCGTGGCGGCAGCGAGATTGGGCCCCGCCACCGCGCCGATCAGCCCGCCGGCCATCACCACCGACACCGCCTTCTCGCGCCATGCCGGCGCCGCCAGCTCGGCCGCCGCAAAGCGGTAGAGCCCGGCATTGGCGTTGTAGTAGCCGGCCACCACCGTCGCGAAGCACAGCAGCCAGAAGTTTTTCGAGATCGCTGCGAATGCGCACAGCAACGCCGACCCGAGCGCCACCGCCAGCCCGATCTGGAACGACCCGCGGCGCCCGAAGCGCTGCTGCGTGCGCGCCACCAGCCCCGTGGTGAGCGCACCGCCCACCACATAGCCCATGACCGGCAGCGTCGCCATCCAGCCCCGGGGCGCGATGCTCAGGCCCACCAGCCCGTTGATGGCGATGAAGGTGACGTTGTTGGTCAGGAACAGGCCCTGGCAGATGGCGAGCAGCCAGAGGTTGCGGTTCATGGAGAGGGACGGCTGGATTGAATCGGGGATCGGAGGCTGAGGTTCTACGTGATTCGAGCCTGTTGCGCCAGCCGGAATCGGCCAGGAAGCGGGCAAGAAAAAGCGCCCTCGCGGGCGCTGGAATCCTTGATGAGGCAGGCCTCGCTCAGGATTGCTTGCCTTGCAGCAGGCCGCTGAGCGAACCCAGCAGGTCTTCGTTGTTTCCGAGCCCCTGGTCGGGCACCTTGCCATGCGGCGTGAGCTGGTCGATGAGGGCCGGCAGCATGGTGGCCAGCATCGGCAGCAACGTTTGCGCGTTGATGCCGAGCTTGGCGGCGATGCTGGCGATGGTGTCGCTGCCCAGCGCGTTTTGCAGCTGGTCGCCGGAGACCGGCTGGTTTTCCCCCTTGCCGATCCACGAGCCGATGACATCGCCCATGCCGGCCTGCTCGAACTTCGAGACCAGGCCGCCCAAGCCGCCTTGACCGCCGTTGTTGGCAAGCAGGCCGCCCAGTGCGCCGGCCAGGCCGCCGAGATCTCCCAATCCCCCGATGCCTCCGCCTTGCGGTTGCTGCTGTTGCGCAGCGCCTCCTAGCACTTGACCGAGTACCGAGTCGAGCAATCCCATGGCCATTTCCTTGATGTGTGACAGAACCGCCCGCATTTTCCCGCGCGACGGACTACAAGCCGGAAGTGGAGTGCCCACTTTCGAACTTGCAACGTGACAAATTACTTGGTACGTGCCGGCCGTTTGGGCAACAACGCAGGAGTGACCCCCTGCACGCCCACGAGTCCCAGCACGGTCACGAGCGAATTCTGCGCGCCTTTCCATGCATCTGTCACGTCGATCGACTCGCTCAACGCATGGGAACCGGCGGACTTGCCGCCGCCGCCGACGATGATGGCCGGGATGCCCAGCGAGATCGGAACGTTGGCATCGGTGCTGCCGCCGCGCAGCAGCGTCTTCTGGCCGAAGGCGGTGTGCGAGCGAACGGCGGCCTCGACGATCGCCGAGTCGGAGGGAGTGCGGCCGCCGGGCCGGTCGCCGATCAGCTTGTGGCTCGCGCTCAGCGTCGTCACGTTCCAGCGCTTGTTCTCTTCGACCACGGCCTCGTCGATGGCCGCGAGGATCTTCTTCTCGGTTTCGAGCAGCGAGGCCATGTCGTCCGAACGGATGTCGACCGCCATGCGCGCATCGGGCGCGATGGTGTTGACCGAGGTGCCGCCACCCACGGTGCCGACCGTGAACGTGGTCTTCGGGAAGCTGGGCGTGCGGACCTCGGCGATCTTGGCGATCGCGCGGCCCATGCCGTGGAT